>NZ_JBEXZS010000160.1:0-1764 GCF_040593685.1 Methylobacterium sp. EM32
AGGAGTTCTCGGACCGCATCATAAAGGAAATAGCCGAGCTTCTCGTTGAGCGGGGTTCCCCCTGACGCCGTCAGAGAGTCTGCCGGGCCACGGGCCCTGATATCCGCGGCGCCGCGCTGCAACGATGAACCCACCACACCGGGCATGCTCAAGGCGTAAATGGACGTCCGGGTCTCGTTCGGGCGCTATTTCGAACCGTGGAACGAGGGCCGGTATGCCCGCTGGGCCGGCTGAGAGCAGGAAACTCAGTGCGTCCGCGGAGGGATGCGTCCCACGATCCCGGTTCGCGGCGCCCGTAAAAGGCCCGCATCGCGGCGCATGGGCTGACCTTGGACGCACGAGTGGGCATTGCCTCAAGGTCTCACTAGCGACCAATATGGCACCGCGCTCGCTGACGTGAACCAAACAGTAAGCTGCGGCCGCAACTAGGATACCATGACCCAGTACCTCGTCAGGCGCGCCAACGTCCTCGTCCTCGGCGTGCTGATCGCCATCCTCGCCCTGGTCGGTGCGGCGACCTGGGAGCGGCTGAACGCCTCGCGCGACGCTCGCACCTGGTCGCGGCACAGCTATCAGGTGCTCGACACCACCAAGGACCTCGCCATCGCCTTGCGCGACGCCGAGCGCGGCCAGCGCGGCTACGTCCTCACCGGCAGGGCCGAGTACCTCGGCCCCTACGACGTCGCGCGCGATCGCCTCGGCCTCCTCCAGGGCGAGCTCCAGAAGCTGACCGCCGACAACCCCGCGCAGCAGGAGCGCATCTGGGCGCTGGCCCCGGCCATCCAGCACAAGCTGGAGGAACTCGCCCAGACGCTTCAGGCGCGCCGCGACGGCGGTCTGGAGGCGGCGCTGCGCATCATCAACGGCGACGCCGGCCGCAATCACATGCGCGAGGCCGAAACCATTCTTGCAGCCATGCTCGCAGACGAGCAGCGGCTCCTCGACGAGCGCCTTGTGCAGAACGACGCCCGTGCGACATGGGTGCGCTGGATGGTTATCGCCGGTTCGGTGCTGGCGGTCTTCACCCTGCTCTGGGCGGCCCGCCTCCTGAACCAGGCGTGGTCGCGTTCCTACAGGACCGAGACCGAACAGCGGGCTGTGGCCCTGCGCCTGCGCACCACCCTCGACAGCCTCAGCCAGGGCGTCGCGGTGTTCGGACCCGACCGCAAGCTCGCGAACTGGAACGAGTGCTTCCAAGTGCTACTCGACCTGCCGAAGGCGATGGTCCGACGGGGCACGACCTACGGCGCCTTCGTCGAGCACACCGGCGAACCCGGGCGTCCCGCTCTGGAGACCGAGGACCAGGTCCGACACGGCAGCCGGAATCCCCGCGAGGCCGTCACCTACGAGCGGGAGAACGCGGAGGGGCACCACCTGGAGATCCGCCGGACGCCGATGCCCGACGGCGGCTTCGTGCTGACCATCTCGGACATGACCAAGCGCGCCCAGGCCGAGGGCGTGCTGCGCGAGGCTCAGAAGATGCAGGCCATCGGCCAGCTCACCGGCGGCATCGCGCACGATTTCAACAACTTGCTTCAGGTCATCCTCGGAAACCTGGAATTCATCCGGGCAAAGCTCGACGGCGACGCCCGGCTCCAGACGCGGATCGAGCGGGCATCCTGGGCTGCCCAGCGCGGGGCGACGCTCACCAGCCAGCTCCTTGCCTTCGCCCGCAAGCAGCCGCTCGCGCCGTCGGCCATCGACCTCGCCGCGACGATGCCGGACCTGATCCCCCTGCTGCGGCGGACCCTCGGCGAGACCATC
>NZ_JBEXZS010000161.1:0-5204 GCF_040593685.1 Methylobacterium sp. EM32
GGCGCGGGGCGGGAGAAGTGGGCTTGGCCGGCGCCGGCTTCGGCGCCTCGGGCGGCCTCACAGCTGCGGTGGCGCTGGGCGCCGCGGCGGATTTTGGCGCCGGCGCGGGCTGGGCCGGCTCCAGGCCGTCCGCGGCCGGGACCAGGGCGGCAGCCGGCTGGCCCGAAGCCGCGTCCTGCGCCTTCGCCACATCCGGTGCCACGGCCACGCCAGTCTCCGGCGCCGACGCGGGTGCGGAATCCCCGCCTTCGACCTCGAGCCGCACCAGCTCGGCGCCGACCGCCAGCATCTGGCCGGCCTCGGCGCCCAGCGCCGCGACTTTGCCGCTCACCGGCGAGGGGATCTCGACGGTGGCCTTGTCGGTCATCACGTCGGCGAGCGGCTGGTCCTCGCGGACGACGTCCCCGACCTTGACGTGCCAGGCTGAGACCTCGGCCTCGGCCACGCCCTCGCCGATATCCGGCAGCTTGACGATGCGAAAGCCCATGGTTCAGCCCTCCATCGCGGCGCGCAGGGCCCGGCCGACGCGCTCGGGGCCGGGGAAGTAGGCCCATTCCTGAGCGTGCGGATAGGGCGTGTCCCAGCCCGCGACCCGGACGATCGGCGCCTCCAAGTGGTAGAAGCAGGATTCCTGCACCAGCGCGGCGAGCTCGGCGCCGAACCCGGAGGTCAGGGTCGCCTCGTGGGCGATGACGCAGCGCCCGGTCTTGCGCACCGAGGCCTCGATCGTCTCCATGTCGAGGGGGAGCAGCGTGCGCAGGTCGATCACCTCCGCGTCGATGCCGGTCTCGGCCGCGGCGGCCTCCGCTACGTGCACGATGGTGCCGTAGGCCAGCACCGTGACGGCTTTGCCCTCGCGCCGGATCGCCGCCTTGCCGAGGGGCACGGTGTAGTGTCCGTCCGGCACCTCGCCGAGGTCGTGGCGGGCCCAGGGCGTCACCGGGCGGTCGTGGTGGCCGTCGAAGGGGCCGTTATAGAGGCGCTTCGGCTCCAGGAAGATCACCGGGTCGGGATCCTCGATCGCGGCGATCAGGAGGCCCTTGGCGTCGTAGGGGTTCGACGGCACTACGGTCTTCAGGCCCGCCACGTGGGTGAACAGGGCCTCGGGGCTCTGGCTGTGGGTCTGGCCGCCGAAGATGCCCCCGCCGGTCGGCATCCGCACTACCATCGGGGCGGTGAACTGGCCGCCCGAGCGGTAGCGCAGGCGCGCGGCCTCCGAGACGATCTGGTCGTAGGCCGGGTACATGTAGTCGGCGAACTGGATCTCGATGCAGGGCTTCAGCCCGTAGGCCGCCATGCCGACGGCGGCGCCGACGATGCCGAGTTCGCTGATCGGCGCGTCGAAGCAGCGGCTCTTGCCGAAGCGGGCTTGCAAGCCTTGGGTGCAGCGGAAGACGCCGCCGAAATAGCCGACGTCTTCCCCGAACACGACCACGTCGTCGTCGCGCTCCATCGCCACGGCCATCGCGTCGCGGATGGCCTCGATCATCGTGCGGCGCGGCATGTCAGTACCCCGCCTGCTGGCGCTGGCGGCGCAGGTGGGGGGGCATCTCCGAAAACACTCCTTCGAACATGTCGCGCGGGGAGGGCTTGCCGCCGGCATGCAGCGTGCCGTGGGTCTCGGCCTCGCGCTGGGCCGCCACGACCTCGTCGAGGATCTCGGCCTCGCCCTGGCGGTGGCGCTCCTCCGACCAGGCGCCGCGGGCGATGAGGTGGTCCTTCAGGCGCTTGACCGGGTCGCCAAGGGGCCAGGCGTCGAACTCGGTCTTCGGCCGGTAGGCGGAGGGGTCGTCCGAGGTCGAATGCGCGCCGGCCCGGTAGGTGACGTATTCGACGATCGTCGGCCCGAGATTGCGCCGCGCACGCTCCACCGCCCATTTCGCCACGGCGTGGACGGCCAGGTAATCGTTGCCGTCGACCCGGAGCGCCGGGATGCCGAAGCCGTGGCCGCGCGCCGCGAAGGTCGAGGAGCCGCCGCGGGCGAAACCCTGGAAGGTCGAGATCGCCCACTGATTGTTGACGACGTTGAGCACCACCGGCGCCCGGTAGGTCGAGGCGAAGACGAGGGCCGCGTGGAAGTCGGATTCCGCCGTCGAGCCGTCGCCGATCCAGGCGGCGGCGATCTTCGAGTCGTTCTTGATCGCCGAGGCCATCGCCCAGCCGACCGCTTGGACGTACTGGGTCGCGAGGTTGCCGGAGATCGAGAAGAAGCCGTGATCCTTGGCCGAGTACATCACCGGCAGCTGGCGGCCGTGCAGCGGATCGTTCTCGTTCGAGTAGATCTGGCACATCATGTCAACGAGCGGATAGCCGCCGGCGATGAGCAGACCCGCCTGCCGGTAGGTCGGGAAGTTCATGTCCCCGGGCGCGAGCGCCCGGCGGAAGGCGGTGCTCACCGCCTCCTCGCCGAGATGCTGCATGTAGAACGAGGTCTTGCCCTGGCGCTGGGCCATCAGCATGCGCGCATCGAAGGCGCGCAGCTTCATCATGTCGCGAAGACCCGCGAGCAGCTCCTCGTCGGTGAGCGATCCGGCCCAGGGGCCGACGGCGTTGCCGTCCGCGTCGAGCACCCGGATCAGCGTGTAGGCGAGGTCGCGGATGTCGGCCGCCGCGACGTCGACCTCGGGCCGGCGGACGGCGCCGGCCTCCGGGATGTCGAGATCGGAAAAGCTCGGGTTGCCGCCCGGGCGGACGGCAGGCTCGGGCACGTGAAGGCTCAAAGCGGCCTGGGGGCTCGGGGCGTCTGGCGGCATGGGAATCCCTTGGGGCAGGGGGATTTGGGGCAGGGAGGTCAGGACGGCGCGCCGACCCGCGCCTCGACCACCGCCGGGTGGCGCGACAGGCGGGCGGCGAGGAAGGAGAGGTCCGTCCCGTCCGGGACCAGGATCGACAGGGTGACGGCGGAGGAGGCGCCCTCGGTATCGAGGGCGAGGTTTCGCAGAGCGTAGCCGGCCCGCTCGACCTCGCCGAGCAATCGCGTCACGCCGTCGAAGACGTGGAGGATCCGGGCCCGGACCTCGATGATGTGGCCTCGCTCACGAGCCATGCGCGTCCTCCCGCGACGCTTGATTTGACTCCCTTGTAGCCCGGTCCGACCGGATGGTCCTCGCCGATTTTCAACGCTAAAGCCGGTTTCCGGAGAACACGGAATGGCATCGAAGGCAGAATCGCCGAACAGGCGTTCCGGGCGCGGACCGGCGCCCGCGAAGGGCGCGGAGCCGCACCGGCTCGACGACGTGGACCGCCGGATCCTCGGCGCCCTGCGGGCCGACGGCCGGCTGACCATCGCGGGCCTCGCCGAGCGGGTCGGCCTGTCGCAATCGCCGTGCTGGACCCGGCTCAAGCGCCTGGAAGAGGCGGGGCTGATCCGCGACTACGTCGCGGTGCTCGACCACCGGGCGCTCGGCATCCCCGACGTGGTCTTCGTCGAGGTGACCCTCGACAAGCACGACGATTCGGTGCTGGAGGCCTTCGGCACCGAGATCCTGCGCATCCCGGAAGTCCTGGAGGTGCATCTGGTGACGGGCGAGTACGACTACATCATCAAGGTCGCGGTCAGCGGCACCGCGCATTACGAGCGGTTCCTGCGCGAAAAGCTCTACCGGATCCGCGGCATCCGCCAGTCCCGCTCTGTCTTCGCCTTGCGCACCCTGAAGCAGGAGGTCTCGGTCGATCCGGTCGCCATCGCCCGGCAGCCCTGATTGAACGGCTGCCGCACCGACATTGCGGCAGATCCGGATTGTCCCCCGCCCCGCAGTCGTTAAGCTGTGTGCAACTATACCGGGAGGACGCCATGAATCGTCGTGCGACGCTGCTCGCCGCCGTCTGTGTAGCCTTGAGCCTCGGCCCCGCCCGCGCCGCCGACCCGGTCCGGATCGGGATCGCCGCGGCGATCACCGGGCCGGGCGCCGAGTCGGGCAAGTACCTCGTGCAGGGCGCCAAGCTCGCGGCGGAGGAGGTCAACAAGGCCGGCGGCGTGCTCGGCCGGCCGCTCGACTTCGTGGTCCAGGACGACCAGAGCACCAATCCGGGCGCCATTCTGGCCTTCAGCAAGCTCGCGGCCGATCCCACGCTTCCGGCCTTCATCGCGCCGGTACGCAGCACCCAGGTCCAGGCCATCGCACCGGACGTCGCCAAGACCGGCAAGCCCGCGATGATCGGCGGCACCGACCCGCAGCTCACCGCCGTCGGCAATCCCTGGCTCTTTCGCTTCCGCCCGAACGACCGCTACTCCGCCCGCGTCATCGCGGAATTCGGCGTGAAGACCCTGAACCGGCGCAAATGGGCGCTGGTCCATTCGAGCGACACCTTCGGCACCAGCGGCATGCGCAACCTCGCCGCCGCCCTGAAGGAGCAGGGCATCGAGCCAGTGGCAGTGCAGGCCTTTCCCAACAACTCGCAGGACTTCACTGCGGTGGCTTTGGCGGTGAAGCAGTCCGGCGCCGACGTGCTCGGCACCTACATCCCGTTCGAGACCGACCAGGGCATCTTCGCCCGGCAGCTGCGCCAGCTCGGGGTGAACATCGACTGGGTCGGATCCTCGACCACGTCGAGCGCCACGGCGCTCAAGCTCGCGGGTGCGGCGCTGGAGGGCGCATACGCGGCCTCCGACTTCCACCGCGACGCCAACCCGGTCGCGAAGGCCTACGCCGAGAAGTACGAAGCCGCCTACAAGACCGCACCCGACTTCTTCTCAGCCTGGGCCTACGACGCGGTGACGGTGCTCGCCCGCGCCATCAACCAGGCCGGCAGCACCGAGCCGGGCAAGATCCGCGATGCGCTGCTCGCCACCAAGGGCGTGCAGGGGGCGGAGGGCATGTACAATTTCGACCAGAACGGCGACGGGCTGCACGGCTACAACGTGGTGCGCAACGAGCGCGGCGCGGTGAAATTCATCAAGCGGGTGGAGTTCGAGAAATAGGGAGCGGTTTGCGCGACGAGCCAGCCTGATCGGCTGCGTCGATCAACCCGACACGCGGCCTATATTGCTCGACGTCATCCCGGGGCTCGTCGAAGACGAGAACCCGGGATCCATAACCGCCGACGATCCCGGAAGAGGCTGAACGCCGTCCGCTTCGTTCTCCAGCGTCGGCGGTTATGGATCCCGGGTTCCGCTGCGCGGCCCCGGGATGACCCGGAGGGTGTCCATACGGTTGGGAGAAACGAGCGGGCGCCGCCAGCCCCCTACATCACCCCCCGCAACC
>NZ_JBEXZS010000162.1:0-1181 GCF_040593685.1 Methylobacterium sp. EM32
CTAGTGTCCTGCGTCTGAAGTTTGTGGCAAAGTGTGGGTTTGTTGGGAGGCGCCGATGGCCTACCGTGTCCCCACCTCGCTTGACCTGAGCGCCGAGGAACGAGCTGAGCTTGAGAGCTGGGCCCGCCGCCGCAAGACAGCCCAGGGGCTCGCCCTGCGTGCCCGCATCGTGCTTCTGGCCTCCGATGGACGGAGCAACACCGCCATCGCGGCGGAACTGAGCACCGGCAAGCACACGGTCGGCAAGTGGCGCGAACGGTTTGCCCGCGAACGCACGGATGGCCTGCTGGATGAACCTCGCTCGGGAGCCCCGCGCCGGATCGGCGACGAGCAGGTCGCCGAGTTGATCGAGCGCACGCTCTGCGAGCGGCCCCAGGGTGCCACTCACTGGAGCCAGCGCAGCATGGCCAAGGCCAGCGGGGTGTCGGGCGCGACGGTCGGGCGCGTCTGGCGCGCGTTCGGCCTGCAGCCGCACCGGTCCGAGACCTTCAAGCTCTCGACCGATCCGCTGTTTGCCGAGAAGGTGCGCGACATCGTCGGGCTCTACCTGGCACCGCCGACCCGCGCCCTGGTTCTGTGCGTGGACGAGAAGTCCCAGGTTCAGGCGCTCGATCGCACGCAGCCGCTGCTGCCGCTGCGGCCCGGGCAGGTGGAGCGACGCACGCACGACTATGCCCGGCACGGCACCACCAGCTTGTTTGCCGCCCTCGACGTGAAGGCCGGGACTGTGATCGGGCAGTGCTACCCGCGTCACCGCGCCAGCGAGTTCCGTTGCTTCCTGGATGAGATCGAGGCGGCGGTGCCGGCCGACCTCGACGTGCATCTGGTGCTCGACAACTCGGCGACGCACAAGACCAAGTTGATCCGCGATTGGTTGGCCAGGCGCCCGCACTATCACGTGCACTTCACCCCCACCTCCGCCTCGTGGATCAACCAGGTCGAACGATGGTTCGGTCTGCTGACGGAGCGAGCGATCCGGCGTGGGGTTCATTGCTCCGTCGATGAGCTTGAACGCGACATCCGCGCCTTCATCGAGGCCACGAACGCTGATCCCAAGCCGTTCCGGTGGGTGAAGTCGGCCGACGCCATCCTGGCCAGCGTCAAACGCTTCTGCCTCAGAACACTCGAAGCTGCGCCAGAGCCAACGCCTTTGCCACGAACTTCAGATGCAGGACACTAGT
>NZ_JBEXZS010000163.1:0-18915 GCF_040593685.1 Methylobacterium sp. EM32
CTCGGCGCTCAGGTCAAGCGAGGTGGGGACACGGTAGGCCATCGGCGCCTCCCAACAAACCCACACTTTGCCACAAACTTCAGACGCAGGACACTAGGTGATCGCGACCGAACTGAACGAGCGGCAGCGCGTCATCCTGCTTGCCGCGTACGATGAGGATCAGGCTCGTGAGGCAAGGTATAGCGGTCCGGGCGGTTCTTCCGTCCGGCTCTGGCGCTGGATCGAGTACGGGCCTGTCGGCCACAAATGGCTCGATGGGTCGGGTCATCACGTGTTGCGGACCAAGCTCGCCGCTGTGGGACTGGTCAACCAATGTCAAGCGACGCCCGGAACTGACCCTTTTGCGTCATGAAGAACTGGCCCCTCTTCCAGTTTCTATTCCTAAACGGGTGTGGGTTGAGGGGCGGTCGTCGCCCTCTGCAGCAGACCGCTGCGCCGCTTCTCGCGCAGCCGGTAGCTGTCGCCCCGGATGGTGACCACATGGCTGTGGTGCAGCAGGCGGTCGAGGATCGCGGTCGCTACTACCGCGTCGCCGAACACCGTGCCCCACTCCCCCACCGCCCGGTTCGAGGTCACCAGCATCGCGCCCCGCTCGTAGCGCCGGCTGACCAGCTGGAAGAACAGGTGCGCGGCATCCGGCTCGAAGGGCAGGTAGCCGAGCTCGTCCACGATCAGCAGCTTGGGCTTGGCGTAGTGCGTCAGCCGCTCCTCCAGCCGGCCCTCGGCATAGGCCTTGGCCAGTTGCGCTACCAGGGTCGTGGCCGGCGTGAACATCACGCTGTAGCCGGCCACGATCGCCTCCCGGCCCAGCGCCACCGCCAGGTGCGTCTTGCCGACGCCCGGAGGACCCAGAAGCAGCACCGCCTCGCCGTTGGCGATGAAGCGGCCGGTGGCGATCTCGCGGGTCTGCCCCTTGTCGAGGGAGGGCTGGGCCGCGAAGTCGAAGCCGGTCAGGTCGCGCACGAACGGGAAGCGTGCCAGCCCGAAGGCCATCTCGATCCGCCGCTGGTCGCGCCGCGCCACCTCACGCTCGCAGAACAGGGTCAGCGCCTCGCGGATCGTCAGGTCGCGCCGGCCGGCTTCATCAATCAGCGTGTCGAGTTGGTCGCGGAGCGCCGTCAGCTTGAGCCGCCCGAGCAGCGCCGTGAGGTGATCGTGCCCCTCGCTCATCAGAAGCCTCCCCTGGCCACGGCCTCGTATTCCGAGAGCGGCCGCAGTGGTCAGCCCCCATCGGAGTGGTCCGGCCTGAAGTATGGCTTTGAGCCGACGGAGGACGGACGCGATGGGAACGAAGAAGCACAAGCCGGAAGAGGTCGTGGCCAAGCTGCGGCAGGTGGACGTGCTGGTCTCGCAGGGGCAGAGCGTGGCTGATGCGATCCGGGCGATCGGCGCGACCGAGGTCACGTATTACCGCTGGCGCAAGGAGTTCGGCGGGCTCAAGTCGGACCAGGTGCGTCGGATGAAGGAGCTGGAGACCGAGAACCAGCGGCTGCGCAAGGCGATCGCGGATCTCACCCTCGACAAGCTGATCCTGCAGGAGGCCGCCCGGGGAAACTTCTGAGCCCCGCGCGCCGGCGCGCCTGCATCGAGCATGTCCGGACCGTGCTGACGGTCTCCGAGCGGCGCGCCTGTCGCGCGCTCGGGCAGCATCGCTCGACGCAGCGCAAGGTGCCGGGGGGGAGAGACGACGAGGCGGCGCTGCTGGCCGACCTGGTCGAGTTGGCGCGCCGGTATGGCCGCTACGGCTACCGCAAGATCGCCGCCCTGCTGCGGGCGGCGGGCTGGCTGGTCAACGACAAGCGGGTGGAGCGGCTGTGGCGGCAGGAGGGGCTCAAGGTGCCGGCCCGTCAGCCCAAGAAGGGCCGGTTGTGGGACGGGGATGGCTCCTGTGTCCGGCTGCGGCCCGAGCATCGCGATCATGTCTGGTCCTACGACTTCGTCGAAGCGCGCACGCATGACGGGCGCAAGGTCCGCCTGCTGAACGTCATCGACGAGTTCACCCGCGAGTGCCTGGCCATCCGGGTGGCCCGCAAGCTCAAGGCACCGGACGTGATCGATGTGCTCTCGGACTTGTTCATCCTGCGTGGCGTACCTGCGCACGTTCGCTCTGACAATGGACCTAAGTTCATCGCCCAATCTGTGCAGAAGTGGATCACCACCGTGGGCGCAAAGACGGCCTACATCACGCCTGGCTCACCGTGGGAGAACGGCTACATTGAGAGCTTCAACGCGAGGCTGCGGGATGAATTGCTGAATGTGGAGATCTTCTACTCTCTGCGGGAGGCGCAGATCCTGATCGAGAGCTGGAGGAGACACTACAACGGAGTTCGGCCGCACGCCTCGCTCGGCTACCGCCCGCCGGCCCCGGAGGTGTTCGTGCCAGCCTTAACCGCTTGGCCGGCTGCGCTCGCCCGACCGGCTCCGCCGGCCAAGCTACCCGTGGTGGAAAGGCCCACGGTCCACTAACATTCCACTCGGGCCACCTCGTGGGGGCTGATCAACCGCGCCCTTGTCCATCAGCGCGTCCAGCGCGAGCTGCTCGTGCCGCTCGCCGGCCGTCAGGACAGCCGCCATCGGCTTGCCCCCACCCTCGGCTCGCAGGTACAGCTTGGTCGAGAACCCGCCCTGGCTGCGCCCGAGAGCCTTGCCCACACCCTCGACCTACCGTGCGAGCCTATCAGGGGTGACGCCGCGGCGTTCGAGGCTTGGTGCGCCCGCTACGGCTTCCGGTCGCTGCCGGCGAGCCCTGAGGCCGTGGCCGGCTTCCTGGTGGCGGAGGCGGAGGCAGGCCGGGCGGCCTCGACGATCGGCAGGCGTCTCGCGGCCATCAAGTACGCGCACAAGCTCGTCCGGCAGCCGGACCCGACTGAGGACGAGGCGGTGCGAGCCACGATGAAAGGCATCCGGCGCAAGGTCGGGACGGCGCCGGACCAGAAGGCGGCGGCGACGGCCGACGTGCTCATGGCGATGCTGATGCGCACGCCCGACACGCTGACCGGCAAACGGGATAGAGCTCTACTCGCGCTTGGGTTCGCCGGGGCGTTCCGTAGATCGGAGCTGGTCGCCCTCGACGTATCGGATCTGCGCGAGGATCCCGAAGGCCTGCGGGTGCTGGTGCGCCGGTCCAAGGTCGACCAGGAGGGCGCCGGGTTCGAGAAGGCGACCCCGCACGGGCGGTTCATCCGGCCGGTTGCCCTGCTGCGCGACTGGCTCGAGACGGCAGGGATCACCGAGGGGCCCATATTTCGGCCGGTATCAAGGTCGGGCAGGGTTCGAATGACAATGCGGGGTACCAACCCTGCCTGTCTCACCACCCAAGCCGTCGCAGACATCGTGAAGCGGTATGCAACTGCGGCCGGGCTCGATGCCTCGACCTTCGGGGCTCACTCCCTGCGGGCCTGCTACATCACGACAGCAGCGGAGCGCGGCGCGGACCTTGCCCGCATCATGGACCAGTCTGGCCACAGAGATACGCGTACAGTGGTTTCATATATTCGCCGCGTGAATGCGTTTAAGTCTCGCTCAGGGAGCGGTTTTCTATGATAGCGCAAGAAAGTACGATGCTACACAGAAGGGAGGGAGGCAATCTTTTTGGCGTAGCTCGCATCAGAACAAAGGAGTTTTAAAAACTTCCTACACAGAACCGCGACGTTCTGTAATTATTTCTTCATAATCAACTGGGAAGGCTTTCAAAAATATCTCTTCACGGACAATGGTCGGAATATAAATGATGGTTTCAATGTTCATATATGTTATGAAAGACGAACCCCTAAGCAGCTTCTCGACCACATCAACTACATAGGAGCCGGCTGGCTGCGTACCATCAATTGTGCTCAGCCGGAAGGGATGATCGAACATGACGATCTCACGAGTTGTACGCATAGTTCATAGCCAATTTATCAATAAAAATAGAATTCAAAAATCAACTATACCTCCAAGTTGGGAGTCCTCACGTCATGATATTTGATATTACGGATGATTTTATTTGCCGCATCGGCGGAAATTTCACCAGCAGTCACAAGCTCCTTAACGGCAAGAGAAAATTCTTGCGATGTCAGTCCATTGAGCCGCAACTCAGACCGCAGTTTGTCAGTCAACCGCATCATCATGAGATCATGTTTGATCTCAATTTTTGAGGGTAGAGCTAGGCTTCTGCCAAAATTTTTGGACGCTTTCATGGCTGTGAACTCCATTATTTTATTATCATTATTTATTTGAAGATCGGTCGTCCTCCATATCATAGTGTGTATTTATAGCACATCACACCATGAATGGATATCGAGATCATGCTGGCATATTTCGTTCTTTCTAAAGTCCCCCACGTGTTAAGCGTTTTAGTTAATAAATGACCACAAATTCGCTATTGGCCTGCGTATATCAATGTGAGTTCCGTGATTTAAACCATTGATCGGCAGCTGCTCTTCGGTTCTTCGGATCGCCCATATGAACTATCTTTTCGACAATTAAATTTTTATTACGTTCGATCGCCGAAAATCTTCTAACAGCGTCGTATTTCACCGCTCCGGACATCACCGCAACTGTCTGGTTTGTCGAATTTTCAACGTGAGTCATGTTCTTGCCCTCTCAAATTTGCATTTTCAAATGCACCGACTTAAAAGCCAATGATCACCCTGTAAGAAGGTTCCTTATTTGCAAAAATTTCACGCATAAACGGCCTGATCGCACTAAATTTTATAGGGCAGAAATGCTGCACGATGAGTACCTGCTCCACCAAATAGGACTCTGGCACGAACGTGCTGTGATCGGCACATCGCATCGCGCGACGCCGGGCGACACCGCCCCGAGGTGATCACTAGGCGGATGTGCAGCCAACGCTCAGAACCCGAGCGGCAAGCGCAAAGCCGTTCATCTATCCTGGCATCTCGATGTCGCTACGGCTCTCCAGAATGTCCCAGGCCTCGTCAGCGCACGCTGCTTCGATGACGGCGAACCCAGCGTCCGGCGGCGTCCAGCAGGTCGCTCGCCATCATGCGTACGAGGCACGTTAGCCGTAAACTTCGACGCCAACCGACATTTCCAGGAGGGCATTGGCAGGCCCGATGAAGCTGCCCGTCACCGGCATGATCTGGCGAATGTCGCGCGCTACAGCGACCGGGATCAGGTTCGCTCCTCCCACCCTGCGGTTGGTTGGGTCAAAGGTGATCCACCCTGCGCCGGGTAGGTACACCTCGCCCCAAGCATGAGTGGACCCGCCATCGGCCGACCCGAGCAGTGTACGCGTGGGGTCATGCAGATAGCCCGAGACAGCCCTTGCGCCGAAGCCAAGGCTACGGACCGCCTCAACAAAGAGCGTAGCCAGATCCCGGCAGGATCCTAGGCCCGATGACAAGGTTTGGCTCGGCGACTGTGTGCCCTCATCCTCCCGGGCCTGGTAGGTGATCCCGGCACCCACACCAGCATTGATGTCCTTGAGGAGCGACAGAGTGTCGGTGGGGTAGCCCGCAACGAACCCCTGCGCCCAGTTTTGCAGGCGATCCCCATCGGGGTACTTCCGAACCGTCAGTGCTCCCAGGTCCGTCCACTCGTCGTCTGAGTACCGGAAGGGAAACGAGATGGCCGAGGCGGCGATGTCGAAGACCGGATAGGTAGCCGAGGAAAGCTCGACCTGAGCTGCGCTGTCGATGACGAGCGTGTCGGACTGGGTTTCAAAGGTGGCGGTTGCAACCGCGTTCCCGGCAACATCGCTGGCCCATGTCACAGTCGCATTCGGCGTCACTCTGATGTCGCTCGAACGGAGCCTCAGGTCCCGAGCCTCCCGTGGGCGCAACATCAGCCGATGCGGTCCGAGCCCGACGGGCTGTCTGTAGCGGTAAGTCGTCCGGTGGCAGATGCGTAGATCGACCAAGGGATGCTCCTTATGAACCATATCGGACCGCTCCCCACCCCGAGCGGTCCTTCGCGCGATTAAACGCTGGCCGGGTACTGGCGCGCGATCACGGTCCAGATCATCGGCAAGTGCTCGTCAAGCATGTCGCCGATGGCCTTCTCGTCGGTGTGATCGCCGCCGCGGTAGTGCTCAATCGCGGCCATGACACTGCTATGCCCGGCGATCAGCTTGCGAAGTGCGCCGATGATATTCCGGTCTAGCTCGTCGTCGGTGAGGTGGCGCAAGCTGCTCATGTCGGCTTCCTTCTCCAATCTGCGAATGCGGCTCTCAAGGGTACGGTTCATTTCTTCAGGCCCTCCAGGGCGTCGAGGCGGGCTTGCACGTCCGTCACCTCGATTGCCCGCACGTGGGCGTCCACCAGCTTGCCAAGCTCGGCAGCCTCGGACGGGGTGAGTTCGCCTGAGGCTACGGCGGCGAGGAGCGCCCCGGTCGCCTTCGTCAGGTCGGCCGCGGTCTCGATCGGGGGCAGGGCGAAGGGCACAGGGCGGTCCTTGCGGACAGGCATCAGGCGGTCGAGGCACAGACGCAGGGCTGTGGGATCGCCATCCTTCGCCAAGGTCGTGGCCTTGCGCATGATGGCGTCGGCGTCGTCCGACAGGATCAGCTCCATCGCCTGTGCGACCCGGGTCCGACTGCCCTTCGCTCGGCCGGCAGGGTTGCCGCTTTGCCCCTTCTGGAATGGTCGCCCTCTCGCGGGCATCACGATGTCCTCTCGTTTACGGATCTTTATCCGAGCTTCGGCACGGTACCCGCTGTTAGCGCTGTTCAGAACAGCCGCAGAGAAGCGGATCAACACCCACATGCATCAACGGATCAGCCAGACCTCCGATCCGTATCGCGACTGAATGGCCTTGCCCGCTCCTCATAGTTTCGAGCAGTATGATGCCTCACGAGTCCCGTGTAACCCGCCGTGAGGCCTGGAAGAAGGCATTCAGCCTTGTCCACTTCGATGCAGATGGGTTTCAGCGGCCGCGGCGCGAAAGCCTGCTGGTCAGCGTCATGCGGGTTATTTTTGCTGGTAGCCTGCTGGTAGGGTGGGCTTACCTCGGCCCGACAACGCACGCCGCCTCTGCCTCAAGCGCGATATTGGCCATCACCCGTTGAAACAGGTGAGCGGTGGGGGGATCTGCGGTGCTCGTGAGGAACGAGGATCCATAAGACACACAGGGTACCTTACATGGGCGCGCCTGGTTCTTCGCGCCTGCAGCTCTCACGACAAAGCCCAGCAAGCCGGTCTCGGCCGCTGGGCTTCAGGTATCACGTGATCAGGGAAGCTTACGGGCAGTGATGCCTCTTCCTATCGTTGCCGAGGTAAGTGCCGGTGGCCAGGTCATACGACCGGAAGCGTTGGGTGCAGTAGCTCACCTGATCGGCATCGGATGTGACCTCAGTGGCGGCAGGCGCGTCGCCCTCGTCAAACCCGCCGTATCCGGCCGGAGCATAGCCGCCACCATAGTACCCATCATCGTAGCCGCCGTACCCGTAGCCGAGCCCCCCAGCGGCCAAGCCAAGCCCGAGACCCACGCCTAGCCCGGCAGCTCCGTACCCGTAGCCCCGTCCGCGGTAGTAGCCGCCTCGATTGCCGGCGTACCCGCGCCCGCTAAAGCCGCCCACGGCAGGACGGACGCCACCAGCTGCGACGGTACCAACTCCACTTTGACCACCGACAGCAAGCCCCGAGCTGCCAGCAGCGCCACGGAAGCCACCCATACCTCCGCCACCGCGGAAGCCGCCAGCGGCGAGCCCTGAGCCACCGCGGACGCCGCCACCCACACCACCGATGCGCGCGCCGCCAAATCCACCGCCACCAGCGCCGAAGCCGCCACCCCGGAACCCGCCTCCACCGGGGCGGGCATCAGCTGCCGCCGGGAGGAAAGCAAACGCAGCGGCCACGGTCGCTGCAGTGATGAGAGCATATTTCATAGGATTTGTCCGTGGTGAGAGAAGCCTCTCATACTCAGTGAACTTCCCCCGGGTGCTTTCGGTCCATGCTCGCGACAATTCTGCTTGCCAGGAGAAGTAGCGCCGAACGGCGTAGCTTGAGTGCAGGATCCTGTCTGACCTCTCTCATGCAATGCGCCACCCAACACAGGTGCAATGGTTAAGCTTTACACGCCCCGCATCGACGGTCGCTCATGGCCGCAAGGGGACAGAACGATGCTACCCATCATTCGGATCATTGTCGCTGAGGCCATCCTGACTGTGTGGAGCCATGTGGCTCCTGCCAGAGCAGCACACATCGTTCCGATCGAACAGTCAGGTCAGACGGTCGATGCTGCGCCGCTTACCGAGGACTGCTGCCCTCTGCAGGCTTGGCCGTACATCGGCTGAGGCAGCCTGCTGACAGGACCGACCATGATGCTCGCCTCCACTGTCCTCGCCGGGTTCGTCCTCCTGCTGGCTGTGAGCCGCTAAGGGGCTCACACGTCACTGTTGAATTGGGGGCATGTGCCGGCACCTTCGATCCTGGATCACTTCTCATGCGTTGCCTCGCAGTAGAGGATCACCGCATGCTCGAATTTCAGCACGAAAGAACCGAACTCGCCCGCGCTAATCGGCATATCGAGGATGCGGACCGACGTATTGGTAGGCTCGTCGAACGCATCATGGAGAACAAAGCTAAAGGGTCGGACACGACTGAAGCCGAGAGATTGCTCCATCTGATGCATGAGATCCTGGACCAGTGGCACGCGCACCGGCAGGTCATCCTAGTTGCCATTGAGCGGGGTGGCCGCCAGGGTTGGAACCCAACCGGCTGAGCATACGGGAGGCCGTTCGCCACCCGATGCAGACGTGTCCGTTCTCGGCCCGGGACCACCGCATTAGGCCGGCGCATTCCGAGTATGGGATCTCGCCTTACTCACCCGGGTCACCGCTAATTGCCCTCAGGGCCTCCAGGACGGCGTTTTGGGGTTTGGGCGAATAAAGCCAAGCCTGCAAAAACGCCTCCAGCGCCTCCGCTGCGGATTTCTGGCGTATCCCAGCTGCGGATTTCTGGCGTATCCCAGCCACGTCACCTCACCGGTCGTGTCCGTGCGGTGAGCTTGTTGCCGTCCGGATCACGGAGATAGGCCACGAAGGCGCCGTTCGGACGCTCTGTGGGTGGGCTCTCGATGGCGGTACCCCATGCGCGGTACCAGCCTCGTGCCACGCGATGACGTGATCGCGGCTCGCAGCGACGATACCGATGGTCCCGCCGTTGGCCGCGGTCGCTGGCTTGCCGTCGATCGCCTTCGTGATCATCAGCCGACTACCCTCGTGGGCATAGATCAGCCTCCCTCGCTCATCCATCTTGCCGGGCTTGCCGCCGAGAGCGGAGAACGTCGCATCGTAGAAGGCCCGTGCCCGCTCCAGGTCATTGCTGCCGATAATGACGTGTGGACATGCGTCGCTCCGGAAATGGCGTCCTGGGTTAGCCCCAGTCGGGCCTGGAGACGGGTAGGCGGTTGCCCGCCGCGGTAGCTCGCATCACTCCACGGCAACGTCAACGACCTGCTGCCGGGCGTCGGCCGGCGCTGGCTTGCCCGATGGTGGCGCTGGCCGGGCACCCGATCCGCTGTTGCTCACCCGTCTCATGCTGCCCATCCGGCGAAGATTGCTATGCCGCGAATGGTGCGCTCGCCGGCCGGGAGTCGGGTAGGCGCTCTACCCCCGCGAAGTCCCGAACGGGCGCGAAGTCCCGAACGGGCGCACTTACGGGGCAATTCCCGATTTCCCGTGTCGGATCAGAGGCTTCGCTGCGGCGTCCGTCCGACGCTGAAATGCCGGCCACCAGGCTCCTGTCCGAGGCCTCATGGCAGCGCCCGCCGGATGTTGCCCACGGTCTCCGCTGAGACACCAGCCCGCCAACGTATTGCCGCCTGTGAAATATTATCTTGCTGCGAGCCGACATCGCCAAAGCAAAGCTAAAAAAATATCTACGATATTTGTTTGAATGTGCTAATATGTCGTTTCTGCTTCGGAGGTTGTCATGGCCAGTCGCAAACAATTCAATATATCAATCTCTCAAAAGAGAACCGGTATAATATTTGCTGCTACTGCAATAGCCTTGATATTTTGCGGTTTCCTCCTCTATATCAGGCCGGGAGCAGCAGGACCAAATAGCATGGTAAAGGGAGGAGTCGGAGAATTCTCTATATATTTTGCATTGTTTGTTTTTGCTATTTATATAGCCTTTCTTTCTAAAGATTTAATAAATACAAATTCTGTTGTTTCGGTTGGCGACCAAGGCATCTTTGATCGCCGCATATCGACGGGCTGGATACCATGGAGTGCCATACGGGCGGTAAGCATTGTAGATCGCTCCTCACAAAAAAGCCTGTTGTTCAAAATATCTGATTCTTATGATATCACTAAAAACACTAGGCGCCTGATGATCAATCATACTGCTATTAATAAGAATGAGGCGCCATACGAATTCTTGGTTGAAGCTGGTAAGCTGAAAGGTGGTTTCGCCGCACTACACAACGCAGTGACCAGTTTTCACCAAATCCCGCAGGATGGTCGCGCTCACTGACGCGGGCGCTAGTGCACTGACGCGGACGAACGCACCACGCCCGCTCTCGCCAACCAATTGCAAACGCACCGGAAATCGCAACGAGCTGTGTACCTTTTGAAGGCGTCAGTGCACTAGGAGGCCCGCGAAGCTGTCGATCACGAGGTCGCGCGGCACAACGAACAACCGGCCCGAACGCGCCTCGTTGGCGCAAAGGGTAATCAAAATGCCCTTAGCCTCGCCGGAGACGTAAGATCACCCCCTATAGGCCGGCCGGGGCGCTGTACCGCTCCGTGAGGGCTGTGTTCCGGCCGGTGTCGCGTTCGGGCAGGGTTCGAATGACAACGGGGGATGCCAACCCCGCACGCCTCACCACCCAAGCCGCCGCTGATATCGTGAAGCGGTACGCAACCGCGGCCGGGCTCGATGCCTCGACGTTCGGGGCTCACTCCCTGCGGGCCGGCTACATCACGACCGCGGCCGAGCGTGGCGCGGATCTCGCTCGCATCATGGACCAGTCCGGGCACCGGGATACCCGGACGGTCGTTGGCTACATCCGTCGGGCGAATGCGTTCAAGGGGCACTCGGGGAGTGGGTTATTGTAGACTATCATCAGATCCACGATCGACGCGGTGTCGAGCAGGCATCTATGCGGTCGGCAAATCTTGCTTGTTTGGCTTAGACACCAAGTCGTTAATAACCTCGCAGGCGTCCGCCATTCCATTCCCGGCCGACATCTGGCCTTGCACCTGGCGACAGGCGATTGACACAGCGGCGGAACTCACCAGCCCGTCAATCATGCGCCGGGCTCGGCGAGCGGTGAAGCGCCAGCGGCTCAGCGAGGCGCCAACCCCGAGACGCACCACCCGCTGCGCTTCGTCGGCGTGGTCGAACGCTACCGGTACAATGAGTTGCGGGCAGCTCGCGGCGAGCGCCTGCGCCACCGTGCCGATCCCACCGTGGTGGATGAGCGCTGCGCAGACCGGCAACAGCCGGCTCAGCGGCGCGTAGGGGACATGCATCACGCCGGCTGGCAGCTCGGCCTCAATCTCCTCGGCCCGGCCGGCGAGCAGGATGCCGCGCTGTCCCGAGAGCCGGCACACCTCTGCAGAGGTGGCGAAGAACGACTGCGCACCAGCCATCGCCGAGCCGTAGGTGAAGACCAGCGGCGCCGGTCCCGCGGCCAGAAACGCCTGTAGGTCCGGCGCTAGGTGGGCGGTGTCGCCATAGGTATCGGCGAGCAGAAAACCGACTTGGCGGAGCTGCTCCGGCCAGTCGGCTTGTGGCGGGGAGTACCAGTCCGGTACGGCGAGCAGTACCCGATCGGGGCTGTGCCACCAGTCCCGTAACCGCTTCACGGGAGCGAGCCCGAGCTCAGCCCGGAAAGCGTTGAGCGGCAGCAGCATAGCAGGGTCGATGACGAACAGGTCTGCGCCGCGACCGACTCCATGTCGCCAGCGAGCCGGTAATAGGTTGGGCAGTGGCAGACCCGGCAATCGTGGTGGCGCGAAGCGGCTCTCGACGAGCATAGGCATCAGGTGAAGGGTCGTCAGGGTTAGCCCAAGCCGCTCTTGTGCTACCCGGGCTCCGAGCGCGAGGGTGGAGGCGACCACCAAATCAGTTCCCGGACAAACCTCCGCTTCCAGCCAGCGGTAGGTCGGCTCAATCGCCTTTGCGATTGCCTTGAGCATGATGCGAGCACCGCGGATCGGGTGCCAAAGCGCCGGCTGCCTTATTACGTGTTCAAAGTCGGCTGATGTGCCGATAGCGTGGAACAGCAGACCAGCGCGAGCGGCAAGCGGCATGAACGGTTCGGGTGCTGCGAGGTATACCTGATGGCCGCGTGCCTGAAGCGCTGCGCCGAGTGCGATAACAGGAAGAATATCCCCATGAGTGCCAAGAGCTACGAGGAAAACGCGGCGATTTTCGTCGATCATCATGGTCGTACCGGGATGCAATGAAGACAGCGCCAGCGCCTTCGAAAGATAATCCTCTGAGTGCGCCTCATTATTTTTCCGTTATTGATGGCGCATAATGAACGACATTGATCATTGTCAATTGAAAATACGCAGTATATAAGATAGCAGAAAAATTTGGTAACAAAATAACAATTGTGAAAAAATTATAATAAGCCTGATATTAGATATTCGATATATCAGAATGCAGCGATCGGCGGCGGGGCCTTCTTCGTTCCCCGCCACATTAGCTTTCGATAATGACGCCTGTCCATGGCAATGCCAGGAGAAGCACGGCTGTCGTGATGCGGAACGCCGGCAGCCGTAGCGAGCCGGGCGAGTTTTCGACCTACCCCTTGTCCCGGCTCGCCCCATCCAGATCACAAGCCGGTGCCTCACTGCCTACAGCTCGTTGGTCCTATCGTCAGGCGGAGTAGGCTGGCTGGCGTGGCGGCTACGTTAGAAGCGAAAAATTGTCTGCACCGAGGTCGCATCCAGAGCAATGTCATTTAGCACTTTTCCCAAAACGTTCGATCTATGACCGCCATAAAAACTTATATTTTATTAATGCTACTTATTTTGGTGGTGATACACATGCATGACAGCAGCAACTTAGCTGTAAATACAATCATAGGATTATAGGTTATGTCCATAAATGACGATATGAGTAATGACAAAAATTTATCTTTCGAAGATCATAGGGATTTTACGATCACATCGTCGAAAAATATCGATATAAATTCATCAATATATGTTATTGAAAGTCGTAAGATGCTTCGCGATTGCCTTGAAAAATGCTTGATTAAGTCATTTAATGACCAAACCATAATGTCGTTTGCATCCATCGATGAATGGGATCAGTCGAAAATATTATGTAGGGAAGGAGACATCATTATCATATGCTGTGATGCGCTCGAGACTCCTCAAACCAAAGAGGATCGTAATGATCTTCTTTTTCGCTCCGGTATCGAGGCTAGGTTTGTGCTTTTGTGCGACAGCGAAGATTTAGCTGGCGTCGTTGAACAACTGAGTAAGGGCGTACACGGCTATATCCCGACCAGCGTCAGTCTCAATGTGGCGATTGAGGCGATACGACTGGTACAAGCTGGAGGAATTTTCATCCCCTCGAGCTGCGTATTCCAACATTGCGAACCTGTTGAGCCTGTAACGCCTCGCAGCCAATTCACTCCACGCCAGAGCGCGGTGCTAGAGCAGCTGCAGACGGGCCGGTCGAATAAAATAATAGCATTTGAGCTAAAAATGAAAGAAAGCACCGTCAAGGTTCATGTTCGAAATATCATGCGAAGACTCGGCGTCACAAATAGAACAGAAGCTGTTGTTCAGACACATAAAAATAAAACCATATAACAATTTTTAGGAAATAAAACATGTCAAACCGAAGAGAATTATATAGAAATCCCAAGGGGGATTGTTGGTACCTAGGGCGAGAACCAGTGGATGGGAGAACTTTCGTTATCCATCAGCCCAACGGTCCGTCAGGTAGCCGTCTGCGCCATATCGAGCTAGGAGCTTTCCTGAGCGATGGAAGCGGGAAACCAGAGCAACAGGCTTTGCTCCGCTTGATTGGCACTCTTGTTGACGTCCCGCCGTATGCAGACGACGCCTGAAGACTGCACAGCCCGAGTTGCGCTGGCGGGCGTGCTCGTGCAACTCGCAGCCCTCGACGCGCGGTGTAGCGCAGCCATCGTTGTTCGAGAGCACGATCACCGGCACGCCGGTGAGCTTTGGGTCGAACACGCGCTCGCAGGAGTAGTAGAAGGAGTTGCCGTCGATCAGCGCGATCCCCCGGCTCATCGCACGAAGCTCGTCCGCGCCTTCACGTGGTGCCAGCGCACCGAGAACAGCAGCACGCTCCAGAGCAGGCTCTCCTCCAGGTCCTCCAAGGCGAATTCCTGATCCATCTCCCGGGTTGTCGAACGTGAGGGACAACCCCGACCGGAACGTCCTCACGGCCTCGCACAGCAGCGAGTTGGCGGAGCGGTGGGGGCGCAAGACCCGCAATCTGATCGCCAGCCATGGCGGTGACCTCGGCGTCACCCTGTCCGAGGACAGCGCCGCGGCTTACCGATGGGCAACGACGGAAGGAGGCGAGTACCTGCCTGTCGGCGTCGGCATCGCGGGTTTCCGCGCGGACCTTGGCATCATCGACGACCCGTTCGGCAGCTGGAAGGACGCCGAGAGCCGACGGATCCGGGATCGGGTGTGGGACTGGTACTCGGACGACTTCTCGACCCGCCTCAAGCCGGGATCGAAGCGGGTCATCATGTACACCCGCTGGTACGACGACGACCTTGCCGGCCGCATCATCCGCCAGCTCGACGCGATCCGCCGCCCCTACCGATCGATGCGATCCCAAGGCACCTCCTGGCGGGTGTAGCGGCCAGCACTCCACCACCGTGCCATTTGCCGGCGCTGGCGTTGGGGCGGGCATCCCGCCCTTCGGGGCACTCCGGATGCCGTGACGGCGGTAAGGCGCCTTTATCCTGAGAACGTCTGGGCCAGCCTCCACGAGGCGACAGAGCGGCCGTGCCTGTGACGAACCACCCGAGCATCTATTTTTCATTGGTGCCTCAGAAAAAAGCGATATTTTTCGGTGTGTCTTGCGATTGAAATAACGAAAACCCATATAAAACAGATCGATCTTTGGCCGGATCACTGGGCTTCGTCGCTTCGCTTATGCTGAGCACACGCTCTGTCACTCTCTCCAGATCTATCGATTTCGGAGAAATGCCGAGAAAGTGGAGAGATTATTGTGGCAAAGAGCTTCATCACCGGTGCTGCCAGCAGCCCTTCCAATGAAGAGTTTCAAAAGCGCGTGGCGCGGTTGTCAGACATGCCGGTAAAATTACCCACTAATAAGAAGCATCAGAATAAGTCTTCAAAGTGGTCTACTGCGCGACGGCAGCCTGAGGAGCCATCGGATCAATCTAAAACATCTGACGATGTGGATTGAAGAGGGTTCCTCAGCCCAGTGTGCTGGTCAACCGCATCCTTAGCCTCCTTGAGGAGTGAGGCGACCGTTATATTATACAGTAAAGTTGATGAAATTGCGATGTGTGGGCGGCATTCGGTGGTGGCCCAACGTTTGGGGGCTGACAGCCGGACCGCCGCCGCATCCTCGGAAACAAAAGGCCGCCCTTGCGAGCGGCCGAAGTCTAAGGAGGAAACGCCCATGGAGGGCGCTTCTGATTTAGATCACGACAGAGGCGCGTGCCGTGCGAGGTCGCACACGGTGTTGGATCCTCGATGGTTGATACTACCTCGCTTTTCTAGCCGTTCCCTTCCGTCCCTGCCCCAGCCCATTGCTCTTGGCGAGTTCGGAACGCTGGGCTGCATAGTTGGCCGCCACCATTGGATAGTCGCGCGGTAGGCCCCATTTCGCCCGGTATTCGTCGGGCGTGAGGCCCCGTCCAGATAGGTGTCGCTTCAGCGCCTTGTACGGCTTCCCATCCTCAAGGCTGATGATGTGCTCCGCCGTCACCGTTTTGCGGATTGGGATTGGTGGCGTCAGTCTCTCGGGTTCGACAGGAGATGGGGTGCCGAGGCTCCGCAATGCAGCATGCACCGATGCGATCAGCTCGGGCAACGCCGAGGATTGGACGACATTGTGTGCCACATAGGTCGTTATGATGTCGCGGGTGCGCCCGATTGAAATGAGCACAGAGGCTTCGATCTCACTCATGTATCCCTCCAAATCGAGCGATGCCGATTGCATGCAAGGATTTTAACCCATGTCAACTGTGCAGATCATATAATTACGGTTAGGAGAAATGTTAATTGGTGCGGCCTATCATTAGAAATAGGCAAAATTTGCAGGCTTCATAACATCGTGAGAAGCATGCTCGCCTCGATCATGGTGCCGTTTTGCGGCTGCGCACCGATCAGGTCGCCATCGCGTGGGCGAGCACGCACGGCACCGTGCCGATGATCGGGCCGCGGTCCCTCGACCAGCTCCGGAGCAACCTCGGCGCCACAACCCTCGAGCTCTCTTGGGAGCATGTCGGCAGGCTTGACGCAGTCTGGGATTGCCCCGTTTCTGATACTGCTGGCGAATGCAGCAACTCAGGCAGCTTGGCTGATGAGGCGAGCGAAGGGCGATCGTCGGGTCGATGCGACGGTCTCACCCGCCAGCCAATCGGCGATCCGGCCGATGTTGAGGGCGGCGGCGGTCAGCACGTGTTGGAGGTGGACCTTGGCGAGCCCGAGGTAGCGAGCCCGCCGCAGATGCAGGGTCCGCACGCCCAGCGACAGTGTCCCTTCAATACCCGCCCGCCAGCGGTATTGCTCGGCGAAGGCCCCGTCGACCTCTCGCGCGCGTGCCGCCTCCAGCGCGGCGTGTTCCTCTCGTCGACGCGGCGTGAGCAACCGGCGCGGGGAACGCGTACAGTTCTGCTTGAGCGTGCAGGGTTTGCAGTCCGCGCTGGAGAAGCGGATGCGCATCACCGTGCGACCGAGGTTGTGGTCGGGGCTCCAACTCGTCGTGATGTGACCAGCAGGACAGGTGGCGATTTTGCGATCCCAATCGATCTGGAAGTCCTGAAGCCTGAAGGCTCCCGACTGACGCGACTGCCACTGCGTATCCTGCGGGCTCGGCCCGAGCAGCGTCACGGCGTAATTGCGTGTACTGGCGAGCAACAGGTCGGCATCGACATAGCCAGCATCGACCAGGTGCGTGTCTGGCAGAAGATCGTAGGCTGCCAGGTCGGCATGGATGGACCCGAGTGCGTCGCGGTCGGCAACTGGGGCCAGCGTGGTCGCCACATGCGTGATCAGGCGGGGGCGATCCGCGTCGCAGGTCTCGGTGAGGTGGACCTTGTAGCCGATCCACGTCGTCGTGCGCTTCTTGGCGCAGTGCGTCTCTGGGTCGTAGGGCGAGGCGATCATCAGCAGTGAGGGCGGAATGCCTTCTGAGGTTGTTCGCCAGACAACTTGCGTGGTCTGCGGGTTTGAATGATCCGCGTCGACTTCCGTGCCCGTCTCGTCATCGACCGAGACGATCTGGAAGTTCTGCAACCAGACCCGGCCGAGCAGGATCACGGCCGGGATCTCGCGGAGCCAGGTCGGTGCATCGGGAGAGAACACGGCCGCCAGGAGTGTGTGTCCATCGCGGCCGATCTGTTCGGCATGAGCACGACGGGCCGCCTCGCCCTGCGGGACATACAGATCGTCGGTGGGTTTGGCGTAACGCTCGCTCCAGGTTTCCTCGGCGTGAGCACGCAGCCACTCGGGAGCCGCGACGGCGAGGGCATTGAGCGCGGCACGCAGGGTCTCGGTGACGCAACCGAGGCGGTTGAGGCTGCGCACGGCCCCCAGGACATGCGTGCTGTCGGTACGCTGACGGCCTCGCGCGGCCAGAAGCCGGCGCTCGCGGCACAGGGTCAGAAGCGTGTCGAGCAGGAGCGTCTCGGCATGGCCGGCCACGAGGCGAGAGCGGAACTCGCTGAGCACCGAGGCGTCGAAGCCCGGGTCGGTGAGGTCGAGGCCCATCAGGTACTTCCAATCGATGCGGCCACGAGCCGCTTCGGCCGCGAGGCGGTCCGAGAGGCTCTCGGCGAACTGCAGCACGGTGACGAGCGCCAGCCGCCAGGGTGCCTCGGCCGGGCGGCCACGGGAGGAGAACAACGCCGTAAACTGCGCGTCGGTGAACACGGTGCCGAAGTCATCCCTCAGCCTCATGTAAGCGTTGCCCCTCGGGAACGCGGCTCGGGCCACGGCGGCGGTCTGGCTGGGAACCTCGGCGGGTGAGCTTGGCTGCAGCGACATGACGAGCCTCCGCGAGCGTCGGATTGCGCTGCCACATCAACGAGCTAACCAAGCAGAAAGATTCGCCAGCAGTATCCAATCCGGGGCAATCCCAGTACACGCTGTCGGCCGCCACCCAGGCAAACGGCACGTCCGCCGCGATCGCCCGCTTGATCACCGCCAACGCCAGTTGCGGCTTGGTCGCGAAGGCCAGTGTCTCCGGCACGTGCGTGGCCGCCCGCCGGTTCGGGTCGTCGGTCCAGGCCTTCGGCAGGTAGAGGGCGCGGTCGAGGAAGGCATGGCCCTTGGTCGAGACGTAAGCCGCGAACACGCCGATCTGGCAGTTGGTGATCTTGCCTGCCGAGCCAGTATACTGACGATGGACGCCGCAAGAGGACTTGCCCTGCTTGAGAAAGCCGGTCTCGTCGAGGACCAGGACGGCGTCCGGCTCGGCCAGGGTCTCGACGACGTGCTCGCGCACGACATCGCGCAGCGCGTCGGCGTCCCACTGGCTGCGCCCGAGCACCGCCTGCTGACGCCACGGTCCGGGATCGCCAGCCGCCTCGGCTCGCATCCAACCAGTCTTGCGCCGTTCCGTCCCGAGCAGGCCGTCCAGGAAGGCACCGGCCGAGCGGGCGACGCTCGGCGCGGCAAACAGCGGTCGGATCTGATCCTTGGCGTCACGCAGGCTCGTCGACTAGTGTCCTGCGTCTGAAGTTTGTGGCAAAGTGTGGGTTTGTTGGGAGGCGCCGATGGCCTACCGTGTCCCCACCTCGCTTGACCTGAGCGCCGAG
>NZ_JBEXZS010000164.1:0-14833 GCF_040593685.1 Methylobacterium sp. EM32
TCACACCCGCAGCACCGGTCGCACCCGTTGCGCCGCCCGCTCCGGTCGCGCCCGCAGCACCTGTGGCACCCGTCGTGCCGGCGGAACCGGTCGCACCAGCGGCGCCCGTCGCCCCAGTCACACCCGCAGCGCCGGTCGCACCCGTCGCGCCCGCGGCACCGGTCGCGCCGGTGGCTCCAACAGAGCCGGTCGCACCGGTGGCGCCGTCCGCTCCAGTGGCGCCCGTGACACCAGCCGCACCAGCGGCGCCGGTCGCACCCGTCACACCCGCAGCACCGGTCGCGCCGTCCGCTCCAGTCGCACCCGTGGCACCCGTGGCACCCGCAGCACCGGTGGCACCCGTCGTGCCGGCGCCGGTCGCGCCCGTGGCGCCGGTGGCCCCCGTCGCGCCGGTGGCACCCGTCGCACCGGTCGCGCCCGTGGCACCCGTCGCGCCGGCGCCGGTCGCGCCCGTGGCTCCGGTGGCACCCGTCGCGCCAGTGGAGCCCGTCGCGCCGGTCGCGCCCGTGGCACCCGTCGCGCCGGCGCCGGTCGCGCCCGTGGCTCCGGTGGCACCCGTCGCGCCGGTAGAGCCCGTCGCGCCGGTCGCGCCCGTGGCACCCGTCGCGCCGGCGCCGGTCGCGCCCGTGGCGCCGGTGGCCCCCGTCGCGCCGGTGGCACCCGTCGCACCGGTCGCGCCCGTGGCACCCGTCACGCCGGCGCCGGTCGCGCCCGTGGCTCCGGTGGCCCCCGTCGCGCCGGTGGAGCCCGTCGCGCCGGTCGCGCCTGTCTCGCCAGCGCCGGTCGCGCCCGTCGCCCCGGTGGCTCCGGTCGCGCCCGTGGCCCCGGTAGCGCCGGTCGCACCCGTGGCCCCGGTGGCGCCCGTCGCACCCGTGGCCCCGGTGGCGCCCGTCGCACCCGTGGCACCCGTCGCGCCGGCGCCGGTCGCGCCCGTGGCACCGGTCGCCCCCGTGGCACCCGTGGCCCCGGTCGCACCCGTGGCGCCGGTCTCACCGGCACCGGTCGCCCCCGTCGCCCCGGTCGAGCCCGTGGCCCCGGTCGCGCCGGTGGGACCGGTCGGCCCGGCGTTCAGATCCGTGGTGATTGCTTCGGCACTGTCGCCGCCAGCCGACTGCGACGTCAACGGGCCCCCGGCGTTGGCCGTGTCCGTCACGTTACCGGATCCGGCGACCGTATTGTTGGATGTAGCGAACACGGCCGTGAACTGCGTCGCCCCAGCGGCCGGCGTCCCGTCATCGGCGATGTACTGAAACGAGTAACGATTCGTGCCACTTGCTTGAAATTTTGTAGAAACAGTTCCGAGATAAGTCGTGTCTGTTGTCGTATTGCCATAATAAAAATCGATATAATCCAGGCTACCGGCAGACGCAGAGCTCGCCCCGGAAATCGTGATCAGCTTCTGTACCATCGCAACGTCTCACCCATCCCGAGTCACAGGCATGCCCGAGCAGCACATGCGCGGAGGCAAGAGCATCGCCCCAATCCGCCGGCACGATGCCCGTCGACGGAGTTTCGCGAAAGGAGGAGAGCCGACACTTTCGCCATCATCGCGGCGAAATGCTCGCTCCAGTGGCATTTTTGCACGCCTCACAGGCATAGGTTATAACAATATGTCTTTGCTTCAAGAGGCTATAGCTTCTTATCAAGCAGTTCATATTCTTAATTATAGTTATATATTTGACTAAATAGCGAATATTTGCGATATTTTTTAAATGATATCATTGCGATTCGCGAATTTTTTATCGCAACATCCCCGCCCGGCAGAATATCGTCAGCAGAACGACATCGATTCCGATCGCACTCGATTCGCCGGCGGCCAGTCCGGCGCTCGCGGCCCGTCGGACGGCACGCGGTTGCGGAGGGGCGCGGCCTCAAGACCGCTCCGCCGCCGTCATCGATCTCGCGTATATTTCGTAAGACCTTCACCATAGAGGAAGGGAATATATTTTTCACAAGCTCGCTTGCGGAGAAGCATCACGGTCGTCTACCCATCGAATCGCCGGGCGAATCGGCGATCGACAGTGATTCGATCTCGCGTCGTCATGCTGCGCAATACAATCAATCGAAGGAATTCGGCCATGGACGCGATGACGGGCATGATCTTCACGGTGCCGTTCGACTGGGCGCCGCAGGGTTGGCAGAAATGCCAAGGACAAGTGTTGAGCATCCAGCAATATCAGGCGTTGTTCTCCCTCATCCTCAACCAGTATGGTGGTGACATTAACAAAGGCACGTTCGGCCTGCCGAATTTTTCGGGACGCACGGCCATCGGCACGGGCCAGCCCCAGGGCGGCGCCACCAACTATACCATCGCGCAGGTCTACGGCACCGAGACGGCGGCGCTGACGCTCAACAACCTGCCGCCCCACACCCATGCGGCGACGTTCTCGCCGGTCTCCAGCAGCCAGAACATCGCCATTCCCGGGCAGGCCGGCGACCAGAAAGTCAAGATGAATGCCCTGACAACTGCGGTGGGCACCGGTGCACCGTCGTCGACCCAGATGCTGGCAAATGCGGGACTTACCAAGATATACGGCACCCCCGGCGCCCCTCCCGTCACAACGGCCCTGGCCGACGCTGCGATCACGGTGACGGGCACCGCCGCGACCAAGGATCAGACCGTCGCCGTCAACATGGTGACCGGAGGCACCGTCACGGTCGACACGGCCGGATCCGGCACCGCCTTCAGTACCTTCCAGCCGTCGCTGGCGCTGACCTTCATCATCACGATGACCGGCCTCTACCCGATGAAGCCGAATTGATGACCGCCTCCCTCAGCACGCTCTCCGCCGGGCTCTTCGCCCCCGTCCTGGGGGAGGTGTTCACCCTCCGCACCGCGGACGGCCACACCCTGACGGCGACGCTGGCGCGGTGCGACGAGCATCCCCGCGCCACCATGCCGGGCAGTGACCGCACGGCGTTCAGCCTCGTGTTCACCTGTCCGGCGGAGGCGGCGGGGGCCTTCCCGGGGGATCACTGCGTGCTGTCGCATCCCGGGCTCGGCGCGTTCGGGCCGCTCTACATCGAGCGCATCCTGGCCGTCGGCTTCCCGCCGGGCACCGCCGCCTACGAGGCCGTCTTCTCCTGACTGTCGACGGGCGGCCCCGCTCGCGCCTCGTCGGGCCGGGCCTCCGGCCGCGTCGGCCGGCGCCGGCCCGGTCACCGGTCCGGCGACGGCGATGCGGCACGACACGATCCGGGGCGGGGCTGCATCGCGCAGCCCCGCCCCGGGGGGCCGCCCCTCCCGTTTTCCCACCGACAGGACATTCGCCGCATGGTCGCTTATGCCGGCTCCATCCCGGTGCTCGGAGGCCTCGGCCTCCGCCCCATCCGCCCGACGGACCAGACCTTCCTGCTGCAGCTCTTCATCGAGTCGCGCCCCTGGCTCTCCTGGGCCGCCGACGACCGCGACGTCCTGCACGCGCTCTACGAGCAGCAGTTCAAGGCATTGCGGGCGGGGCTGGAGACGATGTATCCCGAGCATCTCGACTTCGTCGTCGAGCGGACCGGCCAGGCGGTCGGACGCCTCGCCGTCGCTCTCAGCCCTACCGATTGGCACATCTCCGAACTGGCGATCGTCGCGGCGGCCCGCGGCAAGGGCATCGGCAGCGACCTCGTGCGCAGCCTCCAGGCGGCGGCCGGGCAGCAGCGCCTGCCGCTCACCCTCTCGACCCCGATGTCCGGCACCAACGCCCGGCCCCTGTACGAGCGCCTGGGCTTCCGGGTCATGGCGATCCAGCCGCCGCTCTACCGGATGGCGTGGTTCCCGCCGGGCGTGCCGATGCCGCAAGCCGCCGGCACGGTCCTCGCCGCCGGGTGAGGCGCGACGCGGGCGCTTGACATCGCCGCCGGCCGGCCGATCCTCGCCGGGGCGGCCCGGCAGACTCGCGTTGGCACGCCAACGCTTCGTCCGCTTGGATCCTTGTCGTGTCGCAGGTTTTTATCGCAAAACCGGCGGCCACTTTTGCGAAACCTGCTGCGCGGAGGCGAAACGGCGATGGACTGGGCAGCGGCGGCCTACCGGGCGCGCCGGCTCTTCGCGGCCCGCAGGCGCATGATCCCGGAAGACCGGTCCCTCGCGCTGATCGACGCCTTCGCGGCGCAGGGCCGCTTGAGCCCGGCCGAGATGCTGGGGCACGGCCCGTCGGATGCCGTCGCGGCGATCCTCGGCCACGTCACCACGGCGGTCCATGGGTGGGGCCACGTGCCGGCAGCGAACGGCTGGTACCGGCGGGAGGGATCCGCCTTCGTCATCCATCCGGGCTTCGCGATCGCCTGGGCGGCGGCGCGGGCCTGCGAGGCGCCGCCCGCCGCGGGCGCCGGCGGATGAGCCTGCGCGACCGCTACGAGGACGCGGTGCGCGGCCTCTCCGAGCGCGCCGCCGCCCTGCGCCGCGCGGGCCTGCCGCCCGAGGCCATCGCCCGGGACGTGCACGCCGAGCGGCGGCGCCTCGCCGTCCACTACAAGGGCCTGACGCCGGAGCCCTACCGCAGCCGCATCGCCGCGCGGACGATCCGGGTCTACGGCAACCCGGAAGGACCCTCGATCGAGTTCCTGCGGGCGCAGGGAAAGACCTGGGAGGCGATCATCGCCGGCGCCACGCGCCCGGGCCCGCCCGTCGGCCTCGCGCCGGAGGACGGGTGATGGGGCGGTCGCGCCGGGATCGCCGGACTTCGCCGTCGCGTCTCACCTCATCCGAAGCGCGCCCAACCACGCCGCCTGTCATCAGCCCCCTTTCCCGGACGACTGATGCGATAGCGGAAGGAGATCCGGGATCCAGCACAAGACGTGCCGCGACGCGGCTCTGAATCTTGCAACGTTGCAGACAAGCAGGCGCTTCGCGACTTTTTCTGCTGGATCCCGGATCTCCTTCCACTTCGTTCCAGTCGTCCGGGAAAGGGCAGTGGCTGCCGAAGACCCAGCAGCCCGTGCGGCACACGCGACGGCAAGCACCCCTCCCCGAACACCCACGCTCCACGCAATTATTCCATTCTGCGCAACGATGAAGTGCAAACAGCGCGCATTCTCCGCGCCGTCCGAACGGATCATCGTGCTCCTCGCGGATCGGGACTGACCCGGTCCCCCCTTTCAGGGAGCACGGCCATGAAGCTCTACCACCACCCCCTGTCCGGCCACGCCCACCGGGCGCGCCTGTTCCTGTCGCTCCTCGGCGTCCCGCACGAGGCCGTCGAGGTCGATCTCGCGGCGGGCGCGCACAAGGCGCCGGCCTTCCTCGCCCTGAACCCGTTCGGGCAGGTGCCGGTGCTCGACGACGACGGCACGATCGTCGTGGATTCGAACGCGATCCTGGTCTACCTCGCCAAAAACCTCGGGCGGACCGACTGGCTGCCGGAGGATCCGGCCGGGGCGGCCGCCGTGCAGCGCTGGCTGTCGGTCGCGGCCGGAGAGGTGGCGTACGGCCCGGCCGCCGCGCGGCTCGTCACGGTGTTCGGCGCCGCGTTCCACCCCGAGGAGGTGATCGGCCGGGCCCACACGCTGCTGCGGCGCCTCGACTCCCACCTCGCCGGCCGCGACTGGCTGGTGGGCGAGCGCCCGACCATCGCGGATGTCGCGCTCTACAGCTACGTGGCGCGCGCGCCGGAGGGCAATGTCGACCTGTCGGGCTACCCCGAGGTCGGCGCGTATCTCAGCCGGATCGAGGCCCTGCCGGGCTTCCTGCCCTTCGCCCAAACGCCCGCCGGCCTCACCGCCGCCGCGTGAGCGCGCCCGCGCGGAGATCCGGAACCGAGGAGGACAGCATGAGCGAGGGTTCGAGCCTGCCGGCGCTGCCGGTCTGGCATCCGGGCGAGCGGGCGATCCAGGCGCAGGTCGGCGTCGCCGGCCGCATGGAGGAGGTCGGCCGGCGCGTGGTGCGGGACCACATGCCCGAACAGCACCGCGCGTTCTTCGAACAGATCCCCTTCGTCGTCGTCGGCAGCGTCGACGGCCGGGGCGACGCCTGGGCGACGATCCTCGCCGGCCTGCCGGGCTTCCTCGCCGCGCCGGACCCGCGCACCCTCACCCTCGCGGCGCCGGCGGATCCCGCCGATCCGGCAGGGGCGGGCCTGCGCGCCGGCGAGGCCGTGGGGCTTCTCGGCATCGAGCTGCACACCCGCCGCCGCAACCGGCTCAACGGCCTCATCCGCGCCGTGACCGACGAGGGTCTCACGATCGCGGTCGATCAGAGCTTCGGCAACTGCCCGCAATACATCCAGCAGCGCGACGCCACCTTGATCCGCGATCCCCGCGCGCCCTTTACCGGCGGGGTCGAGGAGACCAACGGGCTCGACGCGGCGGCCCGGGCGACGGTCGAGGCCGCCGACACCTTCTTCGTCGCCTCCTACGTCGCGCGCGACGAGGACGGCGCGGCGCGCCGGCAGGTCGACGTCTCGCATCGCGGCGGCAGGGCCGGCTTCGTGCGCATCGCCGCCGACGGCACGCTGACGATCCCCGACTTCGCCGGCAACCTCTTCTTCGCCACCCTCGGCAACATCCTGGCGAACGGCAAGGCCGGCCTGGTCTTCGCCGATTTTCCGACCGGGGACCTGCTGCAGATGACCGGCGAGGCCGCGGTGGTCCTGTCCTCGCCGGAGATCGCCGCCTTCCGGGGCGCCGAGCGGCTCTGGACCTTCCGGCCGCGCCGGGTCGTGCGCCGGCGGGGGGCGCTGCCGCTGCGCTGGAGCTTGCGACCGGAGGGCTGGTCGCCGACCGCGCTCGCGACCGGCGACTGGCGCGAGGCCGCCGCGCGGCTGCGTGGCCCCGACGGCGCGACGCGGTGGCGCCCGTTCACGGTCACCCGGATCGTCGACGAGAGCCGGACGATCCGCTCCTTCCACCTCGTGCCGGCGGACGGGGCCGGGCTCATCCCGCACCGGGCCGGGCAGCACCTGCCGATCCGCGTGACGCTGCCCGGCGCGGAGAAACCCGTCATCCGCACCTACACCGTGTCAGTCGCGCCCTCGGACGGGATCACCCGGATCAGCGTCAAGCGCGACGGCGCGGTGTCCGGCCACCTGCACGACCGCCTGCGGGTCGGCGACACGATCGAGGCGCGGGCGCCGGAGGGGAGCTTCACCCTCGACGCGCGGGCGCCGCGCCCGGCCCTGCTGCTCGCCGGCGGCGTCGGCGTCACGCCGCTGCTGGCGATGCTGCGCCACCTCGTCCACGAGGGCCTGGCCCGCGGCGACATCCGGCCGGCCACCCTGGTCCAGGCCGCCCGCAACCGGGACGAGATGGCCTTCGGACGGGAACTGGCCAATCTCGCCGCCGCGTCAGGCGGGCGGATCGGGATCGTGCGGGTGCTGAGCGACCCCGGCGAGGCGGTCGCCGAGGTCGATTACGAGGAAGCGGGCCGGATCGACGCGGCGCTCCTCGCCCGGGTCCTGCCGCCCGGAGATGCCGACGTCTATCTGTGCGGCCCGCCCGCCTTCACCCAGGCGCTCTACGACGCCCTGCGCGGCTTGGACGTCGCCGACGACCGCATCCACGCCGAGGCGTTCGGGCCCTCGTCGCTGGTGCGGAGCGTCCCGGCCGCCGCCGCGCCGGAACGGCCGCCGGAATCGGAGGAGCCGGTGGCGGTCGCCTTCCTGGATTCGTCGAAGGAGGCGCGCTGGTCACCGGAATCCGGGACGCTCCTCGAGCTGGCGGAAGGCCGCGGCCTCGACCCGGATTTCAGCTGCCGGGCCGGCACCTGCGGCACCTGCCGGACCCGGCTCCTCGCCGGGACGGTCACCTACCGGCGCGAGCCCACGGCTCCGGTCGCCGCCGACGAGGTGCTGATCTGCTGCGCGGTGCCCGCCGCGGGGAGCGGCCCGGTGCAGCTGGCCCTCTAGATCGCTTCACGATCGCGCCGCAATCGCGAAGCTTCTCTACGTCTTTGATTTTGCCGCATTTTCTACGACGAACCGGTTTCCACTTCGTCGGAAAATGCTCTAGGGCGTCGTGGCGGGATGACGGCCCGTGCGCCGGACCGATCGTCACGATCACTCCGTGTATCGTACGATCGATCAGAGACATCTCCGGGTGTCCGTGCATCTCCTCGAATGATCGGTCTTTGGGCAAGCCTCGGACGACAGCACCTCGCGCGACCCTGGCCTATCGAACGACTGCTCTAGAGCACTTCACGATCGCATTGCAATCGCGAAGCTCTCTAGGTCTTTGATTGTGCCGCATTTTCTTCGACGAACCGGCGTCCACTTCGTCGGAAAATGCTCCAGCGGCTCAGGCCCAGTCATCGTCGCGGGCCGCCGGCACCGTCGGCGGCACTTGTCACGGCCATGGTATATCGGCTTGCAGGCAGGTCGATGTCGCCGTATGATTATACTTGTCACGGCCCTCTCGTATTCAGGGTTGCGCCATGCATCGTGAAGTCTTGAGCCGCGCCGGACGCGGTTTACTCGCGGCGAGTCCGGCCGGAACCTGCGGCACCGGCTGCGCGTCACCGGCCGCGACCGACCGGAGGCGGCGCGGCGCCGCGGGCTCGTCCCGCGCGGCGCGTCGCTGGGTGGGCGTGCCGTGACGTTCCTGGTCACGCGCCCGCGCGAGCAGTATCCGGCCGACGCGCTGGCCGGCATCGCGGGCGATGCGCGCGGGCGCCTGCGCGCCGCGGCGTGGCTGGCGCAGCTCGCCTACGAGGACGACGCGGCCAAGGTCGATTCCATCGCCCGGGACTGGTCCCTCCGCCGCATCCTCAGCCGGGCGCCCCGGGTGCTCGCCTTGCCCTGGCAGCCCGAGACGCGGCTGCACGTGCTTGAGCCCGCGGGCGGGACGGCCGGCCCGTCGGTCGTCACCGTCTGCGGCACCGATCCGTTGCGGTTCGCCAACTGGGTGACGAACCTGAATGTCATGCCGGCCGCCGGCGGCGTCCATTCCGGCTTCCTCGCCGCGCTCGATGCGGCCTGGCCGGACCTGGAGCCGGTGCTGCGCGAGCGGGCGGGGCCGGTCTGGATCGTCGGCCACAGCCTCGGCGCGGCGATCGCGGCGCTCGGCGCCCTGCGCGCCTGCGAGACGCTCGCTCTGACACCGGAGGCCGTGTACGCGTTCGGCATGCCGCGGGTCGGCGGCGAGGCCTTCGCCGCGCGGTACGAGGCGCTGCTCGGCGCCCGGACGCTCCGGCTGGTCCATGGCCACGACGTCGTGCCGCGGCTGCCGCCGGACGGGATCGGCTTCCGGCACGTCGGACGGCGTCTCACCTGCGCCCACGGCGCGCGGTTCGATCCGGCCGCGACGGCCGCCGCGCGCGACGAGGAGCCGCTCCCGCCGCAGACGCTCCCCGGCCTCTTCATGGATACCCTGAGGTTGGTGCTGCCGCTCTTCGAGACGCTGCGCGACGACCCCGTCGGCCTCGCCACGGGGCTGCTGCCCGCGATGATCGCCGACCATCTCCCCGACCGGTATTGTGCCGCGTGCTCGCCGTGAGGTGCGCCCGGCGAAGGGGGCAGGATGGACGACCGCCGGGAAACCCGCGCCGCGGGGGTGAGCGCGCCGCTGCCGCGCGCGACGCCGGACGGCCCGGTCGCCATCGCGGGAATTCGTCTCCCGCGAGGTCCGGTCGCCGCAACGCGCCGGCCGCTGCACGCGCTCGACCGGACCCGTTCCCTGGGCTGAAGGGTTCTTGGGCTGAAGGGTTCTTGGGCTGAAAGGATCCTGCGCTGAAGGGCGACCACATGGCCGACGACGAGAGGATCCGACGCTTTCTCGAGGGCATCGGCCAGGGCGAGGTGCTGGAGAGCGTCGCCGCCGCTTTGGAGGTGGTGCCCGAGGGCCTCGGCACGGAGGAGCGGCGCGACGATGCCCGCAACGCCGCCGCCAAGCTGGCGCGGCGCGAAACGCTCGCGCCGCAGGAGCGCTTCGCGCTCGAATCCATCGTCATCCCCGACAAGCGGCCCGCCATCTTCATCGAGAACGGCACCTATACGGTCGCGCACGCGCTCTGGCTGCATCTCGACCAGGAGCCGGTGAAGGCGCGGCTCTGCCGGACGTTCCGGTCGATCGGCCGCATCGAGCTGCCCGGCCATCCCTCGCTCCCGTATGGCGGGACGGGGTTCGTCGTCGGCGAAAAGCTCCTCATGACCAACCGGCACGTCGCCGAGATCTTCGCCGCGGGCCTCGGCACGCGCATCGCCTTCCGGACCGGCCTCACCGCGGGCGTCGATTTCCTGCAGGAGCGCGGAACGCCGCGCGAGGACGCCGTGCTCATCGCGGTGCGCCGGGTCGTGATGATCCATCCCTACTGGGACATGGCGCTCCTCGAGGTGGAGGGCCTGGATCCCGCGCACCCGCCCCTGGAACTCGCGGTGCGATCGCCCGAGGATGACCTCGCCGACGGGACGAACCCCGCCGAGGTGGCGGTCGTCGGCTATCCGGCCTTCGACCCGCGCAACGCCGCCGACGTCCAGACCGCGGTGTTCGAGGGCGTGTTCAACGTCAAGCGGCTGCAGCCCGGCCTGCTCAAGCCGCGGGCGCGAGTCGAGAGCTTCGGCCGGACGGTCGACGCCGCGACGCACGACGCCTCGACGCTCGGCGGCAATTCCGGGTCGGCGGTCATCGACATCGCGAGCGGCCGCGTCATCGCGCTGCACTTCGCGGGCCGCTACCTCGAGGCGAACTACGCCGTTCCGGCAGCCGATCTCGCGCAGGACCCGCGCGTCGTCGATGCCGGCGTGATCTTCACGCCGACGCCCGCGCGCGGCACCGACCCCTATCAACGGTGGTGGACGATGACGGACGACAACAAGCCCGGACCGACGCGCGCCGGCGAGGCATCGCCGGCCATCCCCCAGGCGCCCACCCCACCCGCGCCCGCGGCCCCACGAATCGCGGGCGGTGCCGTCACGGTGACGATCCCGCTGCAGATCACCGTGTCGCTCGGCGATCCTTCAAGCGACGGCATCCGCCCACCCGCACGGACCGAGGAACCCGCTTCGGTCGAGGCGGCGGCGGCCCCGCCCCCGAAGCCGACGCCGCCGGTCCGCGACGCGCAGGCCGCGGCCGAGGGGCCGCTGACCTTCCGCGATCCCTTCCTGTCGCTGTACCAGTCCATCGCCGAGGAGGTCGCGCGCCAGTCCGCGACGCTGGAGAGTCTCAATGCGGGTCCGGAACCCGCCATCATCCTCGCGGCCGAGAGCGTCGCCGCGGCGCGCGACGCGCGGCTGACGGAGGTTCCGGCCGGCGGCGGGGCTGCCCTCGAGTCGCTGACGCCGATCGAGTACGGCAAGCGCTGCGCCTCGCTGGCGATGCAGATGCTGCGCGCGAAGGTGCTGGGGGATCACGCGACGCTGGCGCGCCTGAAGGACGAGCTGGAGGCCGGCCAATGCGATCCCGGCTGGGCGACGACGATCGAAGCCTATGCCGCGTATTTCGGCATCGGCGGCCAGCGCCGGCCGCCGCTCTACACCACGCCGGCGCAGGCCGGCGAGCGCGTCCTGCCGCTCGCGGCCGGCTGCCGGATCGGGCTGATCGGGGACTGGGGGACGGGCGCAGGCCCTGCCCGGCGCCTGCTCGGCCTCGTCGCGGCCCAGAAGCCGGACCTGCTGATCCACCTCGGCGACATCTACTATTCGGGCACGCCCGAGGAATGCGCCAGGAAGTTCGAAGCCGAGATGGTCGCCGCCTTCGGGCCGAAGGAGACGCGCATCCCGATCTTCACCCTCTCGGGCAATCACGACATGTATTGCGGCGGCGTCGGCTATTACGGCCTGATCGAGCGGCTCAACCGGGCGCCGCACGTCCAGCTGGCGAGCTTCTTCTGCCTGCGCAGCGTCGAGGCGGGCTGGCAGATCCTGGCGATGGATACCGGCCTGCACGACCACAGCCCGCTCGGCGTCGCGGATGCGGTGACCTTCGTCGAGGCCGACGAGCAGGCCTGGCTGAAACGGCGCATCGACGAGTTCCCCGGCCGCACCATCCTGCTGTCGCACCATCAGCTGTTCTCGGCCTTCGCCCGCATCGGGCCGAAGGACGAGGGCGGCCGGGCGGATCCGGTGAACCGCCCTCTCCTGCGGATGTATGACGGCTTCGGCGCCGGCCGCGACCGCGTCGCGGCCTGGTTCTGGGGCCATGAGCACAACCTGTGCGTCTACGAACCCTATGCCGGGCTGACGCGCGGGCGCTGCATCGGCCACGGCGCGGTCCCGGTCTTCGTCGAGGACGATCCCTACGAGCCGCTCGCGGAGGTGAGCGCCCCGCCGCAGATCGTCCCCCGCACGCGGCTCTCCCACGACGGCAGCTACTATCGCCACGGCTTCGCGATGCTGCAGCTGGGCGCCGGCGGCACGGGATCCGCCGGGTATTTCGAGGACCGGAACGGGATCGCCGTGCAGACCTATTCCGAAGCCTTGTAGCGGTCCCGGGGTACGGCCGTGGCCAGACGGCAGGCCCGGTCCCCGGATCGGCCTTCCGGCACGCCGGACCGGTCAGCGGACGGGAGGCGCCCAGATCCCGAGGGCGGCGGTGTCGACGGCCCGCGGCAGGAGCCCCTCGGCGCGGAACGCGTCGGCGATCGTCTGCTGCTCGGAGAGCCCGTCCCGGGTGACCGGTTCGACCCGGTAGCTGCGATGGGCGTTCGCCGCCAGGACGATCGCGGGATCGAGCTTCCACAGCCCGGCGAGCCGCACGGCGGCCTCGGCCGGGTTCGCCTTCACCCAGGCCCCTGTCTGCGCCAGCTTGCCGAACAGGAGGCCGAGCACCGGCCCGTTCGCCGCCGCGTAGGTGTCGGCCGCGAGGTAGTAGCGCTTGTAGAGCGACAGCCCGGCTCCGTCGCGCAGGACCCGCGCCCCCACCTGCTTCTGCGCCGCGGTCAGGAACGGATCCCAGGCGGCCCAGGCCTCGACGCCGCCGCTCTCCAGGGCGGCCCGCCCGTCGGCCGGGCTCAGATAGGCCGGCACGATGCTGCGGAAGGACAGCCCGGCCTCCTTGAGCGCGGCGAGGACCAGGAAGTGGTTGCCCGCCCCCTTGGTGACGGCGACCCGCTTGGCCCTCAGGTCGGCCACGGAGCGGAGGCCTGACTCCTTCGGCACCAGGATCCCTTGCGCCTCGGGCGAGGCCGCCTCCTGCGCGACGTAGGTGATGCGCGCGCCGGCCGCCTGCGCGAAGACCGGCACCGTGTCGGCGACGTCGGCCGAGACGTCGATCGAGCCAGCATTCAGCGCCTCCATGATCGGCAGGCCGCTGGTGAATTCGTGCCAGGACAGGCCGACGCCCTGCGCCGCCAGCGCCTGTTCCAGGCTGCCGCCCTGGCGCAGCAGCGCGATCAACGTCGAGGAGCGCTGGTAGCCGATGCGGAGCGGCGCGGCGGCGCGGGCGGGGCGGCCCATGGCGGCCGAGGCGGCGAGGCCCGCGAGCACGGTTCGGCGGGTGGTCAGCATTGAGTCCTCTGTCAGTCATGGTGAGGCGCGAACACGCTTCGGGTGCGACCCGCTCGCCCATCGCGATGGGCCGCTCCGGCGGAGCGGTGCGGGTGCCACCCGAGGGCGGCTCACCCCCTACGAGCGCGCCTGCCGCACGGCGTCCGCGACTTGGATCGGCCGCGGCAGCAGGCCAAGGCGCAGGAAGGTGTCGGCGATGCGCTGCTGCCCGGCGACCACCTCGGGCCCGAGCGGGACGACGCCCCAGCTCTGGCGGGCCAGCGCCTTGGCGAGGATCGGCACCGGCATGCCGACCGCCGGGCTCAGCTCGCGCGCCGCCGCCTCGGTGACGCCGTTGGTCTCACGATCGACGACCGCGATCGCCGCCAGCACCGCGTCGACGGCCTGCGGCTGCGCTTCCGTGAACGAGCGCTCGCCGACGTAGAACTGGTGGTTGGCCGCGAGCCCGGTCGCGTCCTGCAACACGCGGGCGCCGCTCGACACCTCGACGGCGGCGAGGAACGGGTCCCAGATCACCCAGGCATCGACCGACCCGCCGTCGAACGCCGCCCGCCCGTCGGCCGGCGCGAGGAAGACGGTCTGGATGTCCGTGTAGGCGAGGCCGGCCTCTTCCAGGGCGCGCACGAGCAGGTAATGGACGTTCGAGCCCTTGTTGAGCGCGACCTTCTTCCCCTTCAGGTCGGCGACGGTGCGGATCGGGCTGTCCTTGCGGACGACGATCGCCTCGCTCTTCGGGGCGGGCGGCTCGTGGGCGAAGATCGGCGGGGTCTCGCCGACGATGCCGAGATCGACGGCCTTGGCGTTGAGCGCTTCCAGCAGCTGCGGCCCGCCCGGGAATTGAACCGCTCCGGGTTTTCCGGAGGCTCCAACTTCCGAGAGGATGGAGCCATGACGAAGCGAACAATCCCGTTTTCCCCTGAGGTGCGCGAGCGTGCGGTGCGGATGGTGCGCGAGCACGAGGGCGAGCACGGCTCGCAATGGCCGGCGATCCAGTCGATTGCCGCCAAGATCAGCTGCTCGGGTGAGACGCTGAGGAACTGGGTGCGCCAGTCCGAGCGGGATCAAGGTGTGCGACCCGGCCAGACGACGGACGAGCGCGAGCGGATCAAGGCGCTCGAGCGGGAGAACCGCGAGTTGCGCCAAGCCAACGAGATCCTGCGCAAGGCGAGCACGTATTTCGCGATGGCGGAGCTCGACCGCCGGTCGCGGCCATGATCGGCTTCATCGACGAGCATCGGACAGTCTACGGGGTCGAGCCGATCTGCAGGGTTCTGCCGATCGCCCCGTCGACCTACTACGCGCATGCCGCCCGGTGCGCCGATCCGGACAAGCAACCGGTTCGTGCTCGCAGCGACGCGGCGTTGATGATCGCGATCCAGCGCGTGTTCGAGGCCAACTTCTGCGTCTACGGCGTGCGGAAGGTCTGGCGGCAACTGGCCCGGGAGGGGACCGTGGCCGCGCGATGCACG
>NZ_JBEXZS010000165.1:0-1425 GCF_040593685.1 Methylobacterium sp. EM32
GCCGCCTCCGCCAGGGCCGCGTCCCGCCCGGCCAGCGCCGCCGCGTCGATCCCCGCCAGCACCGTCGAGAGCGGGAACCCCGCTCCTTCCGCCTGCGCCGGCGTCAGCGCCCCGCTCGCCACGAACTGCGCCTCGGCCGACCCCGGCGGCGTCACCCGCTGGCCGAGCACCACGTGCCAGGCCGGCGGCTCGGCCGACCCCGCCGGCCGGCCGCGATACAGGAACTCGTACAGGTAGGCCTCGCTCATCGTGCCCTCACGCCGCGACCGGGCTGTCGTCCGACAGCCGTCGCCAGTTGCCGTTGGAGTAGTACGCCCGCACGCCGGTGCCGGAGCCCGCCGCCTCGCCCACCTTGCGGCCGTTCGAGACGTAGATGGCCGCCCCGGTCACCCCCGCCGGCAGCGTCGCCACCGTGTAGAGGCCCGGGCGGATCGGGCCGCCCGCCGTCACGGCACCGCCGGCGGTGACGGCCCCCGCGAAGGTCGCGGCCTGGGCCTGATCGAGGCGCAGGGCTTCCGCGGCCGTGCCGCCGTTCAGGGTCGAGAAGATGAGGCCGCCGCCCACGCCCTGCGTCAGGTAGCCGGAGACGTCGCCGCCATAGCCGCCCCCCTTCTCCAGCCGCAGGGTCGTCCGGCCCGTGCCGGTCGCGAAGTTGCCGCTGCTCTGGAGGCGCATGAGCTGGGCATCCGCGGTCTCCGACGTCGAGACGTAGACGGTCTCGAAGGTCGCGTTGCTGCCCCGGAGCGAGCCGTAGAAGTAACCGCTGTCGGCGATGAGCGGGCCGCTGAAGTTCGACGCCCGCGTCGTGCCGTCGATCGACAGCACGTTGGCGATGAAGGTATCCGCGTCGGTGCGCGACTGGATGATGAGATTGCCGCGGTACCCCATGATCGACAGGCGCTTGCGGTCGGTCGGGGCATTCGTGTCGTTCAGGAGGATCTCCGGACCGTCGCGGGAGATGATCGCCCGCGACACGGCGATCCCCGCATGGGTGGGGGTGTCCGCCGTGCCGAGCCCGAGCGCCGTCGCCCCCTGCGCGGCGGTGCCGGTGAGGACGCTGCGGCCGGTGGCGCTGGCATTGATGATGTCGGCCGCCGCCGGGCCGGCGAGCGGCTTGCCGGAGGCGCGCACGTAGTCCCGCACCGTCCAGTTGCCGGACGCGTCCGAGGTCGCCAGCGCGGTGTCCCCGGCGGCGGTCACGAGGCTGGCGCCGCCCGGCAGCGCCAGGCTCGCGGCAGTGTGGGTGAGGGTGCAGGCCCCGGTGAAGCGCAGGAGGCGCAGCCGGTTCGGGGCGGTGCCGAAGCTGGTGAGGGTGCCGGAGCCGGTGAGCGCGACCTTGAGGGCGGGGAGCGCCCCGAGGTCGACCGTGGCGGCGACCGGGGCGGAAGCCTCCGCGGCGGTGAGGTCGAGGCCGCCGGTCGCGCG
>NZ_JBEXZS010000166.1:0-118130 GCF_040593685.1 Methylobacterium sp. EM32
CGGCGGTTTGAGCCCGCGGCGGTTTGAGCCCGCGGCGGTTTGAGCCCGCGGCGGTTTGAGCCCGCGGCGGTTTGAGCCCGCGGCGGTTTGAGCCCGCCGCGGACGATACTCGACGCTCCTGTCCCGGCGCAGCAGGAACCTGGGGCGTGGGGAACGGTTCGACACCGCAAGGCAGCCGCCGATCGCGCCAGACATCCGGGATCGCCAGACCCCCTCGTCTTCGGAGTTCGCTCGTCATGCCCGTCTATCGCCTGCTCTCCGCCTCTCGCGACCGACGCGAGGCCCTCCCGCTCCACCACCTGTCGATCGAGGCGCCGACGGTGCGCCACGCCGCCGCCCGGGTGCTCGGACGGGCCGACGAGGTCTTCGGCGACAGGACCGGCGAGGCCTGGCTCGTCACCGAGGACGGCGCCCGGGTCTGGAGCGTGAGCCTCGACGCCGCGGAGATCGAGGCCTCCGCCTCGGGCCTGATCCCGGCCTGACACCTGCCGCGCCTTGCCTTGCCGCGCCTTGCTGGCGCCGCAAGCGCCGCGCATCGGGACGGCCCCGAGGCCCGTTCCGAGATCCCCGATTCGATGAGAGCCCTGCTTCCGGGCGCCGTGATCGGCGTCGCTTTGGTCGCCAATCCGGCCGCCGCCGACTGGCGCTACTGCCTCGCCCGCGCCCCGTCCGGCACCGTCTACCTGTCGACCCCGTTCTCGACCGTCGCGGCGATGCCGGCGCTCGACGCCGCCTTCGGGCGCATGCTCGACCGGACCAAGCGCCCCCACGATCCCGTCCAGTGCCCCCGGGCCGACGATGCCGCCTCCCTGCGGGCGATGCGACACACCGCCTTGCGATACAACCGCGAGGACGGAAAGACCGTGATCGAGCTCGACTGGACGCCCGACCGCGACGCCGCCGCCAAGCAATAGGCACGTTTCCGGAGCCTGAGTGATAGGCCTCCACCGATTTCACGCCCACCGCGTCATTCCGGGCTCCGCTGCGCGGCCACGGAATGACGCGGTGGGTTCGAAGACGGCCTGAGCGAGGCGGACAGGTTCCCGCGCGCATGGCCGCCCCGCGCCGGCCGCGCTTCGGCTCCGATCGTTAGCATCCTATCTATGAGGTCGACAAAGAATCGGCCCGACTGGCGGCGATGCGACGCGACCTCCTGCAATCCCTCACCCTGACCCTGCTCCAGGCCGGACGCGTCTGGCGCCGAGCCGCCGACGAGGTCGTGACCGCCTACGGCCTGACCGAGGCGACGGCTTTGCCGCTGCTGCTGATCGGGCGGCTCGGCGGCGACCTGCGCCAGACCACGCTGGCCGACGCGCTCGGCGTTGAGGGGCCGAGCCTGGTGCGCCTCCTCGATCAGCTCTGTGAGGCCGGCCTCGTCACCCGCCGGGAGGACCCGACCGACCGTCGCGCCAAGGTGCTGCACCTGACGGCGGAGGGCCGGGCCCGCGCGACCGCGATCGAGGCGCGGTTCGACACCCTGCGCGAGGCGGTTTTTACCGATGTCGGCGACGACGACCTGCGGGCGGCCCTGAAAGTGATGCACGCGCTCCAGGCCGGGGGCCCGCGCGGTGCGAGCCTGACCTGCGGGCCCGACGACGCGCCGGTGCCCCGCCCGGCCGCCGGAGGACGCGCCTGATGCTGCCCGGCTGGCGCCAATGGCTGTTCGCCCTCAAGATCAGCGGGGCGGCGCTCCTCGCCCTCGGCATCGCGCTCTGGGTCGACCTGCCGCGGCCGTACTGGGCGATGGCGACCGTCTACATCACCATGCAGCCGCTCTCCGGCGCCACCCGCTCGAAGGCCTTGTACCGGGTGGTCGGCACGCTGATCGGCGTCGCCATGGCGGTCGTCCTGGTGCCGCCGCTCGTCAACGCCCCGGAGGTGCTGACGCTGGCCCTGGCGCTGTGGACCGCCGGCTGCCTCTACCTCTCGCTTCTCGACCGCTCGCCGCGGGCCTACCTGTTCATGCTCGCCGGCTACACCGCGGCGCTGATCGGCTTTCCGGCGGTGACGAGCCCGGAGACCATCTTCGACACCGCGGTGTCGCGGGCCGAGGAGATCACCCTCGGCATCCTCTGCGCCTCGCTGGTCGCGAGCCTCGTCTTTCCTGAGCCCGTCGGCCCGGTCCTCGCCGCCCGGGTCGGCGCCTGGCTCAAAGAGGCCGGACGCTGGACCGGCGACGTGCTCTCGCGGGTCGGCGAGGAACCGGCGACCCGGGCGCGGCGCCTGCGCCTGGCGGCGGAGGCGGCGGAGATCGACGCGCTCTCGACGCACCTCGCCTACGACACCTCGGCCCAGAGCCGGGCGGCGCCGCTGGTGCAACTCCTGCGCGGCCGGATGCTGATGCTGCTGCCGGTCCTCTCCTCCCTCGCCGACCGGATCGCGGCCCTGAACGATCTCTCGGGCCTCACGCCCGATTTGCGCCGGCTCCTCGCCGACGTCGAGGCGTGGTCGGCGGCCGACGCTCCCGCCGTCGAGGCCGACGCGCTCCTCGCCCGCATCGAGGCCGCCGACCGTCCGCTCTCCCCGCACACCTCCTGGGCCGCCCTGGTACGGGCGAGCCTGATCGACCGCCTGCGCGAATTGGTGGCGATCGGCCGGGACTGCCGGGCGCTGCAGGACGGGATCGCGCGCGGCGACGGCGCCTTGCGCGAGCCGCTGGCCTATGCGGGCGAGTTCGGCGGCCGCGCGCCGCGTCACCGCGACCACGGCATGGCTTTGCGCTCCGCCCTCGGCGTGTTCTTGGCCATCGTCGCCTGCGTGGTGGTGTGGATCGCCACCGCCTGGCCCGACGGCGCCACCGCGGCGATGATGGGCGCGGTGCTGTGCTGCCTGTTCGCGACTCAGGACGATCCGGCCCCGGCGATCCTGAGCTTCGCCACCTGGACCGGCATCGCGGCGGCGGCGATCGGCGTGCTCCTGTTTGGCGTGATGCCGCTGGTGCACGACTTCGTCAGCCTGGCGCTCGTGCTGGCCCCGGCCCTGGTCCTGTGCGGCCTGCTGATGACCTCTCCGAAAACCCTGCCGGTGGGCCTGGCGCTCGGCGTCAACGGCAACGCCCTCCTGGCGATCCAGGACCGCTACACCTCGGAATTCGGCGCTTACGTCAATTCGGGCATCGCCCTCGTCGGCGGCATCTGGCTCGCCGCGATCGTGACGCGGCTAGTGCGCTCGGTCGGTGCCGAGCACGGCGCCCGCCGGCTCGTCGCGGCGAGCCGCGCCGACCTCGCCCGGGCGGCGCGCCGGCGCGGGCACGGCGACCGGGCCGCCTTCGCCCACCTGATGCTCGACCGCCTCGGCCTCCTGGTGCCGCGGCTGGCAGCCAGCGGGCCCGACAGCGATCTCGCCCGGATCGACACCCTGGCGGCGCTCCGGGTCGGCATGAACCTTGTCTCGCTGCGGCGCGCCCGCCACGGCCTGCCGCCTGAGGCGGTCGCTCCCCTCGATGCCGCCCTCGACGGGGTGGCGGGCCATTACGAGGGGCCGCGCGGCCCGGCCCCGGACGACCTGCTCCGCCGCATCGACGTGGCGCTCGCGAGCGTCGAGGCATCCGGGGGCCCCGGCCGGCGCGACGCGCTGCTGGGCCTCGTGGGCCTGCGCCGCGCCCTGTTTCCCGAGGCGCCGCCGCCCGGCGCCGCCCTGCCGGCGCGGGAGGCCGCCTGATGACTGACATCGACCTCTACGGCGTCTTCGTGCCGGCCCTGCTGGTCTGGGCCCTCGTCGCTGTCCTGGTCAGCCTCGTCTTACGCCGGCTGATCGGTGCGCTCGGGCTCTACCGGCTGGTCTGGCACCGGCCGCTCTTCGACCTCTGCCTCACCCTCGTGTGCCTCGGCGTCGTCGTGTCGCTCGCCGGCCGCCTGACCTGAAGACTTGACTCATGACCCGCGCGCTCGCCTTCCTCGGCCGCTTCGCCGTCACCGCCGCCATGCTGGTGCTCGCCCTCGTCGTCGGGACGGCGCTCTGGGATTACTACCTCGAGGCTCCCTGGACCCGCGACGGGCGGGTGCGGGCGGAGGTCGTCGGCGTCGCCCCCGACGTCTCGGGGCTGGTGCGCGACGTTGAGGTGCGGGACAACCAGCGGGTCAAGCGCGGCGACGTGCTGTTCCGCATCGATCCCGACCGCTTCGCCCTGGCCTTGCGGCAGGCCGAGGCCGTGGTGGCCGGCCGCAAGGCGAACCTGGTCCAGGCCGAGGCGGATCTGGCCCGCTACCGCCAGCTCAGCGACAACGTCGTGTCGCAGCAGAAGCTGGAGGCGACGCTCGCCGCCGAGCAGAGCGCCCGGGCCGCCTACGACCAGGCCGTGGCCGACCGCGACCTCGCGAAGCTCAACCTCGACCGCTCCGAGGTCCGCGCCTCGGTCAATGGCCGCATCAGCAATCTCGAGTTGCGCCCCGGCGCCTATGTGGGCGTCGGCAAGGCGGTGATGGCGCTGGTCGACGGCGACACCCTGCACGTCCAGGGCTACTTCGAGGAGACGAAGCTCGACCGGATCCATCCCGGCGACCCGGTCACCGTGCGGCTGATGGGCGAAGACCACGACGTCACCGGCAAGGTCGAGAGCGTCGCTGCCGGCATCGAGGACCGGGAGCGCAGCGCCGGCGCGTCGCTGCTCGCCAACGTCAACCCGACCTTCGCCTGGGTGCGCCTCGCCCAGCGCGTGCCGGTGCGGATCACGCTGGATTCCACCGTCGACCGCGACCGCCTCACCGTCGGGCGCACCGCCACCGTGGTGGTGCATCCCCGCGGCGAGCGGCCGGCGGTCCGGCCGTTCGATGGTCTGCACAATCTCGGCCTGCGCGACGGCTGGGAGGCGCTGAAGGCCACGCTGCCAGCGCGCCGGAGCTGACGAAGACGGTTATCCCGATCAAGTCCGGTTTTGGTCATGAAAGGGATAACGCTTTTCTTTTCAATGGCCTGATGAGGCGAAACAGCGTAGGATCGCGCGACGGGCAGCCCGATCCGAAGCGCAGATGGCCGATTTCACCGACTGGACGCACGAGCAGGTCCGCCAGTTCGTCGATGCCGAGCAGGTCTTCGCCGCCTACCAGGCGGCCAGGACCGAGCTTGCCCAGCGCTTCGCCGGGTCGATGGCCTGGAAGACGGTACGCGGGCACCAGTATCTCTACCGCAAGCGGAGGGCGGCCTGGTCCTCCCTCGGACCCCGCAGCCCCGAGACCGAGGCCGCCCACGCGGCCTTCCACGACGGCCGGGCGCGGCTGAAGCAGCGCCTCTCCGACCTCGCCCGGCGCCTCGACGCGATGGCCCCGGTGAATCGCGCCTTCGGCCTCGGACGGATGCCGGTCGTTGCGGCGCGCGCCTTGCGGGCTTTCGCGGCGGCGGGGCTCCTCGGTGCCGGCATCCGGGTCGTCGGCACCCACGCCCTCTTCGCCTACGAGCGCATGGCCGGCCTCCGCATCGACAGCGGCCATCTCGCCACCGGCGACATCGACCTCCTGTTCGACGCCCGCGCCCGCCTGAGCCTCGTCGCCGAGGCCCTGCCGGGGGGCGACCTGGGGCGGGAGGGGTTGATGGGCCTCCTGCGCAGCGTCGACAGGTCGTTCACGCCGACGGGGGCTCAGAGCTTCCGGGCCGTGAACCGGGACGGCTTCATGGTCGACCTGATCCAGCCGCTGCCGACGGACCGCATGGCGCGCAGCCCCCGCAGCCGGATCGGAACCTCGCCGGAGGATCTCAGCGCCGTCGAGATCGAGGGGCTGATCTGGCTCGCCAACAGCCCGAAGGTGCGCGCGGTCACGATCGATTCCCGCGGCTACCCGGTCGGCCTCGTGGTGCCCGACCCCCGGGCTTTCGCGCTCCACAAGGCCTGGCTCGCTGCCCGGGACGACCGCGACCCGCTGAAGCGCGGGCGCGACGCGGGCCAGGCGCGCCTCGTCGCCGGCCTCGTCGCCGCGCGCCTGCCGCACCTCTCCTTCGACGATCCGGCTCTCGGCGCGATCCCGCGCTCCTTGCGCGACCGGGCCGGCGAGATCCTGCCCGAACCGGACGGAACGCGGGACTCCATCGAGCCGGACTGGTGACGGCTCACACCGCCAGCGCGAGACAGGCCAGCCCGGCCGCCAGCCCCCACAGCAGCCCGCAGGCCCGCCGGTACAGCACCAGCGCCCGCCGGATGTCGGCGGCATCGGCCTCGGGCCGTCCCTATCCCATTCAGGCATCCCCGGCTCGCATACAGCCGGGCTCGTGCTGGTCCGCCCCGAGCGGACCGCCCAGGATTCCACTGGCCGAGCGGGCGACGCTCAGCGCGGCAAACAGCAGCTGGATCTGATTTTTGGCGTCGCGTAGGGTCGTCGACCAGGGCTCCAGCATCCCTTCAAGCGAGGCAGCCGGTATCCCAAGCTCCTATCATCTCACCCTCCGATCGGAGCCTGGGTCTACAACTGAAATGCGCCTAAGACAAAGACCTAGAGCAGCGTCCGATTGCTCGGTCGCCACCGATCTTTTGCTTGACCATGCCCGGTGTTGTGTTAATGATACGAGCAAGTTGTTGGGGGGTCATAGTGGCATTAAACGTCGAGTGGCAGGCCTAGCGCGCTCGTTGTCGCTAAGAAGTACTACGGAGTCTTTTGTGCAAAACGCTGAGATATGGAAAAGCTTCGATCAGGTATACTGCCTTACTCTTGAGGGAGATCTGGAACGTCAGCGGCACGCATCAGCTGAATTGTGCTCGGTCGGTCTGTATGGCTTCAGGTTTATCGACGGCATAAAGGCTGAGTCTGACGCTGTCCACAATGCTTACCGAACAGGCATGGTCAAAGCGTTCCCGCCGTGCTTTCGATGCGGGCTCATCAGTTGCGGTAGCGACGATTGTAATAACCTTCTGATCGAATCGCAGGTTGGCTGCTTTTTAAGCTTTCTCAAGATATTCCAAATTGCTGTTGCTTCCGGTTCGAACACGTTCCTTGTTTTTGAAGATGATCTTAAGTTCTTTGACTACACGCCAGCACTCGCGACTGCCGCACTTGCGCAATCGCAGCTAGATAAACTCGGTCTGTTTTCCGAAGATCCATGTCTTGTTGGGCTTGGGCGCGGACTGGCACCGAATGAAGTACCATCGTTCGATGGAGACTTCGTATTCATCCAGCGACGAAAGATTCCGCAAAATCCAGGCTTTGCCTTCAACCGGGCTTTTGCCATAATGGCTTTAGAACGGTTTGATAAAATAAATCATACAAGTGACGTATACATTCATTTTCAGATTTCGGATCATGCCCGGCATTATAGTTTGAATCCGCCGTTTTCATATGAGTTATCAACATCTATTGGAACGCTATCTTCAAAGATACATCCGAAGCAGGTGGCTTTCGAAAATACGATGAATTCCGAAGCTATGAGGGCCAGCGAGAAACAAGCGTTCGATCGGCACCTCAAGCACGTGAAGCGGATACCGCTCGCGGTGCTCGGTGCACCGCGTGGCGGAACAAAGTACATGGCCTCTACGCTTAAGTCGTGCGGCCTAGATGTTGGTCACGAAGTAATTGGTGAAGACGGAATTTGTAGTTGGCTCTTTGCTGTGTCAGATACCGATTTGCCATTCGGAGAAGGGCTTTACGCCCGGAACTCCAAATTTGTATTCGCGGACATGACAATTGCGGTGATCCGCTCGTCGCCACAAGCAATATTTTCTACTCAGTTGGAGAATTGCAAAAATATTCAATCGTTCTGTTTCAGAAAGCGCTGGATAAAGACGTTGCTCGATGTAGATGTTGAGGCATTCGCTACCGATTTTGAGCAGGCATTGGCAACATATGTCTTCTGGCATAGAATTATTATGGCGCGACGACCAGTTGCCTGGATTAAACTAGAGCGTGCTGCAGAAGATCTGCAACGCCTCTTCGCTGGCAAGCTCATTGAAAAGCGGCAAGATGTCGATCTGACATCGCTTCGCGATCCCGTGAATGCTCGCAAGGCATATTTCGGACAACATTATGATTCAATCGTTGGTGATTTTGCCGCAAGTCTTAGAAGTGCAGATCCTTTCCTGAGAAAGAGTTACGATCAGTTAAGAGGCGAGCTGTTCACGGTATTTGAAGGTAATTAAGGAGGCTCTCTAGGTGTATGGTCTCAAAATGAGATGGTGCGGGCCAACATCTCATTTTGAGCGCATCTGAAACCCTCCGACGATCGAAGCAGGCTCTCACACCGTCAGCGCGAGACAGGCCAACCCCGCCGCCAGCCCCCACAGCAGCCCGCAGGCCCGCCGGTACAGCACCAGCGCCCGCCGGATGTCGGCGGCATCGGCCTCCGCCCGTCCCGATCCCATCCAGGCATCCTCGACCCGCGTGGTGCCGTAGACCCGGGGACCCGCGAGGCGAAGGCCGAGCGCGCCGGCCATCGCGGCCTCAGGGAAGCCGGCATTGGGCGAGCGATGGCGGCCGGCGTCGCGCCGGACCGCGGCGAGCGCCTCCCGGGCGCTGGCCCCCGGGGTCAGGGCGGCGGCGGCGATGACGAGCCCGGCGGTGAGGCGCGAGGCCGGCAGGTTGACGAGGTCGTCGAGGCGGGCGGCGGCCCAGCCGAAGGCCTCGTGGCGGGGCGTGCGATGGCCGATCATGCTGTCGGCGGTATTGATCGCTTTGTAGAGCGCGCCCCCGGCCAGGCCGCCGGCGCCGAGCCAGAAAGCCGGCGCCACGATGCCGTCGGAAAAGTTCTCGGCCAGGCTCTCGATCGCGGCGCGGCAGAGCGCGGCCTCGTCGAGGGTCTCGGGATTGCGCCCGACGATCATCGCCACCGCCCGGCGCCCGCCGGAGAGGCCGTCGCGGTCGAGGTCCTGCGCCACCCGGGCGACGTGGTCGTGCAGGCTGCGCTGGGCCGGCAGGCTCGCGGCGAGCAAGGCGCAGAGGAGGAGGCCGGGCAGAAGTCCGAGCGCCCCGCAGGCGAGCGCGAGGCCCGCCGCCGCGAGGCCGGTCGCCGCGAGGATGAGCCCGAGCGCCAGCACCCCGGCGGCGCGCCGACGCCCATCGGGATCGCCCTCGCGGTTGAGGCGGCGGTCGAGGGCGGCGATCAGGGCGCCGATCCAGGTGACAGGGTGGCCGGCCAGCCTGTAGAGGCGGTCCGGATAGCCGAGCACGGCCTCGACCGCGAGGGCGAGGACGAGCACCGGGAGGCTGTCGGGCGGGTGCAGCAGGGCGGTCATGGCGAGCGAAGGCGAGGAAGGGGCGATCCGGCACGGGGGCGACCTCGGCGAGGCCCGCCGGCTCTTCCCGCAGGCCCCCGGGCCCTGGATCGACCTGTCGACGGGGATCAACCCGATCCCCTATCCGTGGCCGGCGCTGGAGGCCAGCGCCTTCACGCGGCTGCCGGCGCGCGCCGACCTCGCCTCCCTCGAGGACGCGGCGGCGCGGGCCTACGGCGCGGACCCGGCCCACGTCGTTGCCGCCCCCGGCACGCAGGCCCTGATCGACCTGATCCCGCGGCTGCGGCCGCCCGGCCGCGTCGCGGTTCTCGGCCCGACCTATGCCGAGCACGCCGCGTCCTGGGCCCGGGCCGGGCACGCGGTCGCGACGGTGCCGGACCTCGGCCAGGAGGCCCACATGACGGCGACCGACAGGGCGGCGGCCGACGTGGTTGTGGCGGTCAACCCGAACAACCCGGACGGGCGGGTGATCCCGGCCCGCGACCTCGCGGCGGCCTCCGCCCGGCTCGCGGAACGCGGCGGCTGGCTCGTGGTCGACGAGGCTTTCGCGGATCTCGAACCGGTCGAGAGCCTGTGCGGGGCGCCGCCGCCCGGCTGCCTGGTGCTGCGCTCCTTCGGCAAGACCTACGGCCTCGCCGGCCTGCGCCTCGGCTTCGCGGTGGCGGCAGAGCCCCTGATCGGAATGTTGCGCCGCGGGATCGGCCCCTGGGCAGTGTCGGGGCCGGCGATCGCGGTCGGCCGCCACGCGCTCGCGGACGCCGCCTGGCGCCGGGAGGCGGCCGCCGCGCGGGGCCGCGACGCGGCCCGGCTCGACGCGCTGCTCCTGGCCGCCGGCGGCCGGATCGTCGGCGGCACGCGCCTGTTCCGCACCGCCGACTTTGCCGATTCCCCGCCCGATCCCGCCGGCCTGTTCGCGCAGCTCGGCCGCGCCGGGATCTTCGTGCGCCGGTTCGAGGCGGCGCCGGCGCGGCTGCGCTTCGGCCTGCCACCCGACGAGGCGGCCTGGACCCGCCTCGCCGCGGTCCTGCGGGCGCGGTGAGGCGCCATTAAAAAGGCCGAAAACCGCAGCATCCGGTGACCCTGGCCGTCGAGGTCACGCAGGCGGCCGGGCGCCGCACGAGGAATCAGGCAGAATGGACGCGGACGAGGTCAAACGGCGCGACAGGCTCGGCAGCATGATCGCGTTCGCGCGGCGCACCGTGCCCGATCTGCGCCGCAACGCCGAGACGGTCGAGCCGATCTCCCCCGCGGAGCCCCGGGGCCGGCTGCCGGCGCTCCTCAACCCGCTGCGCTGGACCCGCGTCCCGCTCCTGCCCACCGCCAGCGCCCAGAACCGGGTCATGGCCCGGCTGCTGCGCAACATCGGCATCTTCGTGCTGCTGCCGACGGCGGTGGTCGGGATCTACCTGTTCGCCTTCGCCGCCGACCAGTACGTGGTCGAGACCCGCTTCGCCGTCCGCGGCGAGGTCGAGCCGATGGGCAACGTCTCGCTCGGCGAGTTCTCCTCGCTGATCCAGAAGAACAACAGCCAGGACAGCTACATCGTCCAGGAATACATCCAGAGCCAGCCGATGCTGGAGAGCGCCCAGAAGGAGCTCGACGTCGTCAGGATGTTCACCCGCGACGAGGCCGATTTCTGGGCGCGCTATTCCGGCGACAAGCCGATCGAGGAACTGCTCAAGTACTGGCGCAAGCACGTCCAGATTCACATCGATCTGGTCTCCGGCGTGACCACCCTGATCGTGCAGGCCTTCACGCCCGACGATGCCATGGCGATCAGCCGCCACGTCATGGCCCAAGCCGAGGCGCTGATCAACGCGATCTCGTCCCGCGCGCAGCAGGACATGCTCAAGCACAGCCAGGCCGATCTGGCGGCGAGCGAGGAGCGGATGCGCAAGGCCCACCTCTCCTTGCGCGAGTTCCGCAACCGCTGGGGCATCATCGATCCGGCGAAATCGGCCGAGGCGACGATGACCACCCTGCTCTCCCTGCGCAAGGACAAGATCAAGTCGGAGAACGACCTGCAGGTGCTGCGCGGCTCCGGCCTCGACGAGAAGTCGCGCTCGATCCAGACCATCATGGCAAGCCTCAACGCCACCAACCAGCAGATCAAGCAGCTCGAGGACTCGCTGACCAGCGACGGGATGGCGGTCGGCGGCCGGTCCGTCTCGGAGGCGATCCTGGAATACGAGGGGCTGATGGTCGAGCGCACCATCGCCGAGAAGCTGAACGACTCCGCCACCCAGATGCTCGAGCGTGCCCGGGTGGCGGCGAACCGCCAGCACGTCTACCTCGCGGTCTTCGTGCCGCCGAGCCGGCCCGAGCTCTCCACCGTGCCGATGCGCGGGCGGGCCTTGTTCGTCGCCTTCTTCGCCTTCCTGGTGATCTGGGGCTGCAGCAGCCTGCTCATCGCCGGCGTCAAGGACCACAACATGTAAGGGCGGCCCCTCCGGGCCTTCGGTCCCGGCCCGAGCAGACTTGCGTTGGCGGGCCAACGCTTGGTCCGCGTGAGCATTTTCCGACGAAGCGGATACCGGTTCGTCGAAGAAAATGCGGCAAAATCAGACCTGGAGAGCTTCGCGATTGCAGCGCGATCGTGAAGTGCTCTAGGCATTTGTTTTGTCGTAGATTTTTGTCGCAAAACCGGCAACCGCTTTTGCGAAATCCGCTTCGGTCGTGCGATGAAGCGGGTCGGGGCGCCGCACGGAGCGCCCGCGACGCGTCAGGACGAGCCATACCCCGATGTCCGATTTCACGGACCTGGTCGCCCGGGCCGTCTCCCCGGCGATGAGCCGCGAGGAGCGCGAGGCGGTCTACCAGGTGGTCAAGCAGGCCATGCGCCGGCTCCAGGAGCGCGAGAACCTGCAGCCCGACGATCCCCGCGCCCGGCTCCAGGAGCACCTCGTCGAGGAGACCATCCGCGACGTCGAGGCGCTGGTCACCCGCTACCTCGCCCGCCAGACCATCCTGGAGGCCGAGCGCGCCAACGCGGCGGCCAACGCCGCCGCGGCGGCCGACATGTAGGTCGAGACGTTCACGCCTCCTCGGTCAGGCGCTTGAGCGAGGTCTGGAGCGCGTCGCCGCCGAGCAGCAGCGCCCGCGACAAGTCCGCCAGGGTGACCCAGCCGGTCACGCGCCCGCCCGCATCCCGCACCGGCAGGCGCCGGACGTGGTGGGCGGCCATCAGGTCGAGGGCGGTGCGCACAGGATCGGTCTCGGTGCAGGACACGACCGGGCGCGACAGCACCTCGCTGACCCGCAGGCTGCCCGGATCGAGCCCCTTGGCGACCACCCGGTAGAGGATGTCCCGGTCGGTGATCACGCCGTCGAGGGCATCCGCCGTGCCGACCGGCAGGGCGCCGACGTCGAGCTCGCCCATCAGGACCGCGGCCTCCTGCACCGGCGCCTCGCCGGGGATGAACTCCACGTCCCTGCTCATCACGTCCGCGACCGTCGCGCTCATCGTGCCTCCTCGGTGACCCCGGCCTTCCGGCAACCCGCGGCGGCGCCCGCGGCTCCGGATCGCGGCGCAATTCCTGCCGGTAAAATTGCACCAGTGAAATTTTGACGACGGGACGGGAGCTTGGGCGAGGGCCGGCGCGTTCAGCCCACAGTCAGGCTTCTCGCCTCCGGGATCGTCGAACGCCCCCATGAACATGGAACTCACGTCCAAGCCCGCTCCGGAAGCCCCGGCGGCCTCGCCGCTCGCCCGGCGCACCTCGCCCGTCTCGCGCATCAGCGAGGGACAGCCCTTCCCCCTGGGCGCCACCTGGGACGGCCTCGGCGTCAACTTCGCGCTGTTCTCCGCGCACGCCACCAAGGTCGAATTGTGCCTGTTCGACGAGTCCGGCGAGACCGAGATCGAGCGGATCGCCCTGCCCGAATACACCGACGAGGTCTGGCACGGCTACCTGCCCGACGCCCGCCCCGGCACGATCTACGCCTACCGGGTTCACGGCCCCTACGAGCCGGAAGCCGGCCACCGCTTCAACCCGAACAAGCTGCTCCTCGATCCCTACGCCAAGGCGCTGGTCGGTTCCGTGACCTGGAACCCGGCGCTCTTCGGCTACGTGATGGAGAGCGGCGACGACACCACCTTCGACGCCCGCGACAGCGCCCCCTTCACCCGCAAGTGCCGGGTGATCGACCCCGCCTTCACCTGGGGCCGCGACCAGAAGCCGAACGTGCCGTGGGACAAGACGGTCTTCTACGAGACCCACGTCAAGGGCTTCACCAAGCTGCACCCGGCGGTGCCCGAGCGCCTGCGCGGCACCTATGCGGGCCTCGGCACCCCTGAGGTGCTGGAATACATCCGCAGCCTCGGCGTCACCTCGGTCGAGCTGCTGCCGATCCACTCCTTCGTCAACGACAGCTACCTGCTCGAGAAGGACCTGGTGAATTACTGGGGGTACAACACCCTCTCGTTCTTCGCCCCCGCCCGCCGCTACGCCGCCGTGCCGGACTTCGCTTTCTCCGAGTTCAAGGAGATGGTGGCGCGCATGCACGGCGCCGGCCTCGAGGTGATCCTCGACGTGGTCTACAACCACACCGCCGAGGGCAACGAGAAGGGCCCGACCCTGTCGTTCAAGGGCATCGACAACGCCTCGTACTACCGGCTGCTGCCGGACCAGAAGCGCTACTACATCAACGACACCGGCACCGGGAACACCGTCAACCTCTCGCATCCGCGGGTGCTGCAGATGGTGACGGACTCGCTCCGCTACTGGGCGACCGAGATGCGGGTCGACGGCTTCCGCTTCGATCTCGCGACGATCCTCGGCCGCGAGCCCTACGGCTTCGACGAGGGCGGCGGCTTCCTCGATTCCTGCCGCCAGGACCCGGTGCTCTCCTCGGTCAAGCTCATCGCCGAGCCGTGGGATTGCGGCCCGGGCGGCTATCAGGTCGGTGGCTTCCCGCCCGGCTGGGCCGAGTGGAACGACCGCTTCCGGGACGAGGTGCGCGGCTACTGGAAGGGCGACGAGGGCCTCTTGCCGGCGCTCGCCTCGCGCCTCACCGGCTCGGCCGACAAGTTCAACAAGCGCGGCCGGCGCCCCTGGGCCTCGGTGAACTTCATCACCGCCCATGACGGCTTCACCCTCGCCGACACCGTCTCGTACAACGAGAAGCACAATGCGGCGAACGGCGAGGACAACCGGGACGGCCACTCCCACAACCTGTCCTACAATTACGGCGCCGAGGGGCCGACCGACGATCCCGAGATCAAGGCGGTGCGCCTGCGCCAGATGCGCAACCTGCTGGCGACCCTGCTCCTGTCGCGCGGCACCCCGATGCTGCTCGCCGGCGACGAGTTCGCCCGCACCCAGCGCGGCAACAACAACGCCTATTGCCAGGACAACGAGATCTCCTGGATCGACTGGGAGGGGATCGGCGAGGACGAGCGGGACCTGGCGGAATTCACCCAGCGCCTGCTGATCCTGCGCCGGTCCCTGCCGATGCTGAGCCGCGGGCGCTTCCTCACCGGGGCCTACGACGCCGAGCTCGGCGTCAAGGACGTGAGCTGGCTCACCGCGGCCGGGACCGAGATGACCCCGGAGAACTGGAACGACGGCGGCGCCCGCTCGCTCGCCGTGGTCCTCGACGGCCGGGCGCAGACGAGCGGCATCCACCGGCGCGGGGGCGAGGCGACCCTGATGATCCTGTTCAACGCCTATCACGACGTGGTGGAGTTCACCCTGCCGGAGGTGGTCGGGGGCGATGCCTGGATGCGGGTGCTCGACACCAACCTGCCCGACACCCAGGATCTCGCCCGGTTCGCCGTCGGCGATAGCTACGCGGTCACCGGCCGCTCGATGCTGATGTTCGTGCTGCGGCCTACCGACCCGGACCATGCCAGCGAGACCTGGCGCTCCTACCAGCACGTGATCCAGGCCTTCGAGCGGGCGGAATCCGAGAGCGTCGCGTTCGGGTTGCCGCACAAGGGGTGACATCCGGGCGGGCCGGCCCACTTTGAGTCGGGCCCGGGAGACAGCGCCCGTCCTCAGCGTCAGCGGGGACGGGCGCGTATGAGGGCCTGTCGAACAGGCGCGATGCCACGGGGCGGCCGGACAGGCCGCCAACGATGTCTCGCGCGAGCGTGGAGTGGGGGCGGTGGCGAAGATCCTTCTCGTCGAGGACCATGAGGAAATCTGGGATTTCCTCTCCCGGCGGCTCAAGCGGCGGGGCTACGAGGTGGTGCTCGCCCATGACGGTGAGGAAGGTGTGATGAAGGCCCGCACCAGCCGGCCCGACATCATCTTGCTCGACATGAACCTGCCGGTGCTCGACGGCTGGTCGGCGGCCCGCGCGCTCAAGTCCGACGCCGAGACCGCCCGGATCCCGATCATCGCGCTCACCGCCCACGCCATGTCGGGCGACCGCGAGAAGGTGATCCAGGCCGGCTGCGACGACTACCACCCGAAGCCCGTCGATTTCTCGAAGCTCCTGACCCAGATCGGCGCCGCCCTCGGCACGCCGTCCGCGCCCTGAAGGCCCGGCGCCGACCGGAAGACCGAACGTAGACCGGCGCTGCGGCGCCGGACACCCCGCGTCGACGCGAGGGCATGAAGGGTTAGAGAGGCCGATGATCGACGATCCCGTGACGGCGCGCCGCCTGCGCGACGCGATGCCGGTGTTCACGGCGCTGGCGACCTGCCTCCTGGTGCTGGCGATCGGCGCGATCCTGTCCCTCGGGCGGGACGTGCTGATGCCGATCACGCTCGCGGTGCTCCTCAGCTTCGTGCTGGCGCCGGCGGTGCGGGGCCTGCAGCGCCGGCGCCTGCCGCGCTCGCTCGCCGTGCTGGTCGTCGTGCTGGCGACCTTCGCGGGAATCGGGGGGCTCGGGCTGCTGATCGCCAACGAGGCCTCCCAGCTCGCCGCCGACCTGCCGCGCTACACCGTGACGATGCGCGAGAAGATCGGGGCCTTGCGCGCCCAGGCTGGCGGCGGCGCCACCCTGGAGCGTTTGTTCCAGGCGGTGCAGGACCTGAGCCAGGACCTGCAGCCGCCGGAGCCCGCCAAGCCCCGCGGTCCGGCCGACACCGAGAAGCCAATGCTGGTCGAGGTGCGCGAGCCGAAGGCCGGGCTGCTCACGACCCTCGGCAGCGTCGTGGCGCCGGTGCTGCACCCGCTCGCCACGGTCGGGCTGATCCTGCTCTTTACCCTGTTTTTCCTCGCCCAGCGCGAGGACCTGCGCAACCGCGCGATCCGGCTCGCGGGCTCCGGCGACCTGCGCGCCACCACGGCGGCGATGGACGACGCGGTGGCGCGCCTCTCGCGCTTCTTCCTCGCCCAGGCCGGGCTCAACCTCGCCTTCGGGGTCGTGATCGCGATCGGCCTGTGGCTGATCGGCGTGCCGAGCCCGATCCTGTGGGGCGTGCTCGCGGCGATCCTGCGCTTCGTGCCCTATATCGGCGCGGTGATCGGCATGGCCTTCCCGCTGCTGCTCGCCGCAGCGGTCGATCCGGGCTGGTCGATGCTGATCGCCACGATCGTGCTGTTCGCGGTCGTCGAGCCGATCGCCGGCCACGTGATCGAGCCGCTGCTCTACGGCCACTCGACCGGCCTGTCGCCGGTGGCGGTGATCCTGGCCGCGACGCTCTGGACCTTCCTGTGGGGACCGGTCGGGCTGGTGCTCGCCACCCCGATCACCGTCTGCCTCGTGGTGCTCGGCCGCCACGTCGAGCGCCTGGCCTTCCTCGACGTGATGCTGGGCGACCGGCCGGCCCTGGCCCCCTCCGAGATCTTCTACCAGCGCATGCTGGCGGGCGACCCCCTCGAGGCGATCGACAAGGCGCGCCAGGTACTGAAAGAACGGGCGCTCGCTACCTACTACGACGAGATCGCCCTCGGCGGCCTGCGGCTCGCCCAGAACGACCGGGCGAGCGGAGCGCTCGCCGCCGACCGCCAGCAGGCGGTGGGCCAGGCGATCGAATCCGTGGTGACGACGCTCGGCACCCTGCCGGTGCGCAAAGGCGCCTCGGCGGTGCGCAGCGCCGAGACCGAGGCGGCAGTGGCGGCGCTCGGGCCGGACCGGGCCTCGACCGCCATCGTGCGCCGCCCGGAGGACCTGAACCCCGCCTGGCGCGGGCCCGCCCCGGTGCTGGTGGTGGCGGCCCGCGGGCCGTTCGACGCCGCCGCCGCCGGCATGCTGGCCCAGGTGCTCGGGCATCACGGCCTCAGCGCCCGCACCACCAGCCAGGACGCCCTGAACAAGGGCGAGCGGCCGGAGACCGCGGGCGTCGCCCTGGTCTGCCTGTCCTACATCGAGCCGATCAGCACCTCGCATATCCGCCTCGCCGCCCGCCTCGCCCGTCGGGCGATTCCCGGCGTGCGGGTGATGGTGGCGATCTGGCGCGAGCGCGACCCGGGCGGCCGCGACCGCCTGCGCCGGGCGACCTCCGCCGACATCCTGGTCACCACGATCAGCGACGCCCTCGACGCCGCCCTGACACTCTCGGGCGCCGGCGAGACCCGCGAGGCACGGCGCGAGGCGGCTTGAGCGGGGCGGGGGCGCGGCGGGCTACGCCTCAGCATCCGGCCCCATCGATGGGTTCGTCGGGAGGTCGCGCCCGATCGCGGCCTCCAGGCAGGAAGCATAGTTCCGCGTCATTCGTCCTTGTAAGAGCATATTTCGGCGAACCTGTGCCGTCACTGCGGTGTTGCGGCGGCAGGAGCCAAGTGCATCCATTCCCGGAACAGGGATAAATCCGGTCGCGGCGACCTTTTGCCGGTTCGGGACCGCCGCTCTCCTGCCGGCGACCGCCGCGACGGCGATTGCAACCTTGCGTCCCCTGGCCTATCCCAGTCCCGAAGCGACGCCCGGTCGCGGTCGCGCTGGTGGCTTCAACCGTTGTGCGCGGACGCCGGGTGTAGGATCCCATGATCCAAGCGGGATCTTGAAGCGGGATCTTGGAGCGGGATCCTGGGCGAACGGGATTCGGTCAGCGGGCCACCGGAGCGACGATGAGTGTGAAGCGAACGCCGACCGAACTCGGGACCCGGCCGACCGTGGCGGACGTGCCCACCGACGTCTCGGACCACCACAGCGACATCTTCTTCGCCGCCGTCGAGATGACGCGGATGCCGATGATCGTGACCGATCCGCGCCAGCCGGACAACCCGATCATCTTCGCCAACCAGGCCTTCCGGGCGATGACCGGCTACGCGCCCGAGGAGCTGGTCGGCCGCAACTGCCGCTTCCTGCAAGGTCCCGAGACCGACCGCGAGACGGTGTCGGAGGTGCGCCGCGCCATCGCCGAGCGGAAGGAGATCGCCACCGAGATCCTGAACTACCGCAAGAACGGCTCGACCTTCTGGAACGCGCTGTTCATCTCGCCGGTCTACGATCCGAGCGGCGAGCTGGTCTATTTCTTCGGCTCGCAGCTCGACGTGTCGCGCCGGCGCGACGCCGAGGAGGCCCTGCGCCAGGCCCAGAAGATGGAGGCGCTCGGCCAACTCACCGGCGGCATCGCCCACGACTTCAACAACCTGCTCCAGGTGGTGGTCGGCTACGTCGACATCCTGCAATCGGGCCTCGAGGACCCGGCGGCGGATCCGCGCCGGATGACCCGGGCGGTCGACAACATCCGCAGCGCCGCCGAGCGCGCCACCACCCTGACCCACCAGCTGCTCGCCTTCGCCCGCAAGCAGCGCCTCGACGGGCGGGCGGTGAACCTCAACAACCTCGTCGAGGGCATGCGCGACCTCGCCGTGCGCACCCTCGGCGACGGCATCGCCATCGAGGCGGAGCTTCCCGAGGGCCTGTGGAACGCCCGCCTCGATCCGACCCAGACCGAGGTGGCGCTGCTCAACATCCTGATCAACGCCCGCGACGCGATGCCGGACGGCGGCACGGTGACGCTTCGGACCGAGAACCACGTCTTCTCCGCCGACGAGCTGCCCTCCGGCCTGGCCCAGCCCGGGCGCTACGTCTCTGTCGCGGTGACGGATACCGGCAACGGCATGCCGCCGGAGATCCTGGCGCGGGTGATGGAGCCGTTCTTCACCACCAAGGAGGAGGGGCGCGGCACGGGCCTCGGCCTCGCCATGGTCTACGGCTTCGCCAAGCAATCCGGCGGCACCGTCGTCATCGAGTCGCGCTCCGGCCACGGCACCACCGTGCGGCTCTACTTCCCGATGGGCGACAGCGAGGAGCGCCCGGCCCCGGGTCCCGGCCAGCGCGCCGACCAGCGCTCCGGCACCGAGACGATCCTGGTCGTCGACGACCGCCGCGATGTCGCCGAGCTCGCCCGGGCGATCCTGCGCGATTTCGGCTACACCACGCTGCTCGCCACCGACGGCCGCCAGGCCCTCGACCTGCTCGACGGCGGCGACAAGGTCGACCTGCTGTTCTCCGACCTGATCATGCCCGGCGGCATGAACGGCGTGATGCTCGCCCGCGAGGCCCGCCGCCGCCAGCCCCGCCTCAAGGTGCTGCTCACCACCGGTTACGCCGAGGCCTCGCTGGAGCGCACCGATGCCGGCGGCAGCGAGTTCGAGATCATCAACAAGCCCTACCGCCGCATGGAGCTGGCGCGGCGGGTGCGGGCGGTGCTGGACGGGCCGACCGGGGTGAGCTGAGGCGCGGCCGGCTGCACGCCGCCAGGAAGGGGAGGGGGAGCCGATGCCGAATCGCCCGACGCGCCGCGTGATGCTCGGCACCCTCGCGGCCGGCCTCCTGGTGCCCCGGCCGGCGCGGGCGACCTGCCTCCTGACCCCGCAGGCGGTGGAGGGGCCGTTCTACCTCGATCCCCGCCTGCTGCGCTCGGACATCCGCGAGGACCGGGCGGGCACGCCGCTCCGGGTGAGCCTGCAGGTCGTGACCTTGCGCGACTGCGTCGCCCTGCCGGCGGCCCGGGTCGATCTGTGGCACGCGGACGCGCAGGGGCATTACTCGGGGTACCGCGACCAGGGCGACCGGAGCGCGTCGACCGTCGGCCGAACGTTCCTGCGCGGCACGCAGGTCGCCGACGCGGCCGGCCGCGTGGGCTTCCGGACGATCTATCCCGGCTGGTATCCGGGCCGCACGCCCCACCTCCACGTGAAGGTGATCCTGGGCGGCCGGACGGCGCTCACGGGCCAGATCTACTTCCCGGATGCGGTGAGCGAGGCGGTGTACGGGGCGCCCGCCTATGCGGGCCGCTCCCGGCGCGGCCGGATCGGCAATGCCCGCGATGTCCTCCTGCGCCAGGACGACCCCGAGGGCCGCGGCATCGCGGAGATCCGTCCGGAGGACGGGGGCTACGCGGCGGCGCTGACGCTGGTGGTGAGAGGTACGTGACGGTTCCCCGCGGCGTCGGCGCCGCGGAGATCTCTTGTAGGGCGGCCGGGAAGCCCGGCCGCCGCTCGGCGACTTACGCCGTCATCGCGGTCTTCAGGTTCTCGTCGATCTTGTCGAGGAAGCCGGTGGTCGAAAGCCACTTCTGGTCGGGGCCGACCAGCAGCGCCAGGTCCTTCGTCATGAAACCGGCCTCGACGGTGTCGACGCAGACCTTCTCCAGGGTCTCGGCGAACTTGGCGAGATCGGCGTTCGAGTCGAGCTTGGCGCGGTGCGACAGGCCGCGGGTCCAGGCGAAGATCGACGCGATCGAGTTGGTCGAGGTCTCCTTGCCCTTCTGGTGCTCGCGGTAGTGGCGGGTCACCGTGCCGTGGGCGGCCTCGGCCTCGACGGTCTGGCCGTCGGGGGTGAGCAGCACCGAGGTCATCAGGCCGAGCGAGCCGAAGCCCTGCGCCACGGTGTCCGACTGCACGTCGCCGTCGTAGTTCTTGCACGCCCAGACGTAGCCGCCGGACCACTTCAGGGCCGAGGCGACCATGTCGTCGATCAGGCGGTGCTCGTAGGTGATGCCGGCCGACTGGAACCGCGACTTGAACTCGGCCTCGTACACCTCCTCGAAGATGTCCTTGAACCGGCCGTCATAGGCCTTCAGGATGGTGTTCTTGGTCGAGAGGTAGACCGGGAACTTGCGGGCGAGGCCATAGTTCATCGACGCGCGGGCGAAGTCGCGGATCGAGTCGTCGAGGTTGTACATCGACAGGGCGACGCCGGCGCCCGGGAACTTGAACACCTCGCGCTCGATGACGGTGCCGTCCTCGCCCTCGAACTTGACGGTGAGGCGGCCCTTGCCCGGCACCTTGAAGTCGGTGGCGCGGTACTGGTCGCCGTAGGCGTGGCGGCCCACCACGATCGGCTGGGTCCAGCCCGGCACCAGGCGCGGCACGTTCTTGCAGATGATCGGCTCGCGGAAGATCACGCCGCCGAGGATGTTGCGGATCGTGCCGTTCGGCGACTTCCACATCTCCTTGAGGTTGAACTCCTTCACCCGGGCCTCGTCCGGGGTGATGGTGGCGCACTTGACGCCGACGCCGTGCTTCTTGATCGCCTCGGCGGCCTCGATCGTCACCTTGTCGTTGGTGGCGTCGCGGTGCTCGACGCCAAGGTCGTAGTATTCCAGCGGCACGTCGAGGTAGGGGTGGATCAGCTTGTCCTTGATGGACTGCCAGATGATCCGGGTCATCTCGTCGCCGTCGAGCTCGACGACGGGGTTCGCCACCTTGATCTTCGCCATGTCTGATCCAGCCTTCCGTGATCCGGGGGCCGCCCACATGCCCGCGTTGGCGACGCGGCCGGCCGTGGCGCGGTCATAGCGCGCTGCACAAACAGGGGGAAGCGCCGGGACGGAATGGTTTTTCTCGAGGGTCACGAAAAAAGCCCCGGCGCGGGGGCACCGGGGCTGCAAGGAGGTCCGTGGTATGAACGCCGATCGGGGCCGGCGGGTTCCCGAAGCCGCGCGAGGCCCCTTCGCGATCCGGCTGCGAGGCCCTATGTGCCGGCGATCCGTTCCGCTCGACACTGCCCCATGACCGAACCTTCGCCGAACCGCCCCTGCATCATTCTGATCGAGCCCCAGCTCGCCGAGAATATCGGCATGACCGCCCGCGCGATGGGGAATTTCGGGCTCGACGCGTTGCGGATCGTCAATCCGAAGGGCGGCTGGCCGATGAAGGGCGTGCGCGAGACCGCGTCGAGCGCCACCCACATCCTCGACGGCGCGACGATCTTCCCGACCGTCGCCGAGGCCTTGGGGGATCTCCAGTACGTGCTCGCCACCACCGCGCGGGAGCGCGGGCAGATGAAGCGGGTCTTCGGGCCTGACGAGGGGATGGCGGAGGCGGCCGGGCGGCTTGCCGCGGGCGAGCGGGTCGGCATCCTGTTCGGGCGCGAGCGGGTCGGGCTGTCGAACGACGAGGTGTCGCTGGCCGATGCCATCGTCACCTTCCCGGTCGATCCGGAGCATTCCTCGCTCAACCTCGCCCAGAGCGTGCTCCTCGTCGCCTATGAGTGGCGCCGGGCGGCGGGGCAGGCGGTGCTGCCCTTCGCAGGCGGGATGCGCTCGGGGCCGGCGCCGCGGGAGGCCGTGATCGCGCTGTTCGAGAGCCTGGAGGCCGAGCTCGACGCCGCCGGCTACTACCCGCCGGCGAAGCGCGACGGGATGATCCGCAACATGCGCGACATGTTCCACCGCATGGCGATGACCGAGCAGGACGTGCGCAGCTTCCGGGGGGCGCTGCGGGCGCTGGCGCGGCGGCCGGCGGAGGGAGAGTAGTCCCGCAACGATTCCTTCCACTCTCCACGTCATCCCGGGGCCGCGAAAGCGGAACCCGGGATCCATAGACGCTGGGATTCCAGAAGAGGGCGGGTCGCGTTCCGCTTCGTTCTGCATCGCCGCGGTTATGGATCCCGGGTTCTCGGCTACGCCGAGCCCCGGGATGACGATGGAAGGTGTTGCACTCGTCCGTCAAAAACGAAAAATGACTACAGCTTCACCACCAGTTTCCCGAAATTGCGGCCCTTGAGCAGGCCGATGAAGGCCTCCGGCGCGCTCTCCAGCCCCTCGACCACGTCCTCGCGGTAGCGCACGCGGCCCTCGCGCAGCCACTGGCCGACATCGGAGAGGAAGGCCTGCTCCTGGTTGGCGAAGTCCCAGACGATGAAGCCGCGGAAGGTCAGGCGCTTGCTCAGCACCGCGCGCATCAAAGCCGGCACCCGGTCGGGCCCGGGGGGCAGCTCGGTCATGTTGTAGTTGGCGACGAGGCCGCAGACCGGGATGCGGGCGAAGTCGTTGAGGAGCGGCAGCACCGCGTCGAATACCGCACCGCCGACATTCTCGAAATAGACGTCGATGCCGTCCGGGCAGGCCGCCGCCAGGGCGGCCGGCAGGTCGGCGGAGCGGTGATCCACCGCCGCGTCGAAGCCGAGCTCTTCCGTGAGGTGGCGGCACTTGTCGGGCCCGCCGGCGATGCCGACCGTCCGGGCGCCCTTCAGCTTGGCGATCTGGCCGACCAGCGAGCCGACCGGGCCGGTGGCGGCGGCCACGACTACGGTCTCGCCGGCTTTGGGCGCCCCGATGGTCAGGAGGCCCGTATAGGCGGTCATGCCCGGCATGCCGAGCACCCCGAGCGCCGTGGTGACGGGGGCCGCCGCCGGATCGAGCTTGCGCAGGCCCTGGCCGTTCGACACGGAAAAATCCTGCCAGCCGCCATAGGCCAGGACCGTGTCGCCGACGGAGAAGCCCGGGTTGTGCGAGGCCACCACCTCCGCCACCGTGGCGCCGACCATCACCTCGTTGATCTCGACCGGCTTGGCGTAGGACTTCGCCGCGCTCATGCGGCCGCGCATGTAGGGATCGAGGGAGAGGAAGCGGTTGCGCAGCAGCACCTCGCCCTCCTTCGCCACCGGCACCGTCCCGCGCTCGATGCGGAAATGGGCAGGCGTTGGCTCGCCGTGGGGCCGGGACGCCAGGACGATGCGGCGGTTCACGTCGGACATGCGGGACCTCCCTAGAGCATTTTCCGACGAAGCGGAAACCGGTTCGTCGTAGAAAATGCGGCAAAATCAATAACCTAGAGCGCTTCGCGATGGCAACGCGATCGTGAAGCGCTCTAGGAAGCGCTCGGTGGCTGTCGCACGGGCACGGCTCCCGGCCACGCTCGCGCTCGCCCCGTCGCACTTGGGACGCGAGGCCCCGCGCGTCAACGCCGCGCTGGCCGGAGTTTGTCAGAGCCTTACCTGCCCGAGACGCGCCGATCCGTCCGGCGCCCCCGCGAAAAGGGTTCGGCATGGTTCCGTCGTCGCTCCTCGCCTCGCTCCTGGCTGCCCCGCTCCTGCTCGCGGCCATGCTGCCGGCCGCCTCCGCCGGCTCCGATCTCGACCGCTACCGCTGGAAGGCCCGGGTCCTGGTGATCGCGGCCGCCGCCGACGACCCCCGGGCCGCCGCGCAAGCCCGCATCGCCGAGGCGGCCGGGGCGGGGATGCGCGAGCGCGACCTCGTGGTGGTGCGGGCGATCGGGGAGGGGAGGGAGGCCGCTGCCCTGCGCCGCCGCCTCGGGCTGCCCGCGACGGGATTCCGGGCGGTGCTGGTCGGCAAGGATGGCGAGGCGAAGCTCGTCGCGGAGGAGCCGATCCCGGCCGAGCGGCTGTTCTCCACCATCGACGCCATGCCGATGCGGCGGGACGAGGCCGCCGGGCGGCGAAACTGATCCGGGTCTGCCCCATGAAAAAGGGCCGCCCTCGCGCGGGCGGCCCCTTCCTGTTCGTGCCGTCCGGCTCAGTAGCAGCGGGTCACGAGCACGCGGCGATAGCCGTAGGGCGTCCAGCGCACCCGGGGCACCTCGTAGCAGCCGCCGCCATAGCCGTAATCGTAGCCGCCGCCGTAATAGCCGACCGGGGCGTAGCCGCCATAGCCGTAGCCGCCGTAATACGGGTAGGCCGTGGCCGCCGCGAGGCCGAGACCGAGGCCGAGCCCCAGGCCCGCCGCGCCGTAGCCGAAGCCGCCATAGCCGCGGCGGTAGCCGTAGCCTCCGCGCCAGCCGCCGTACCCGCCGCGCCAGCCGCCGAAGCCGACGCCGCGATAACCGCCGAACCCGCCGCGATAGCCGCCGAAGCCGACCCCACGGTAGCCGCCGAAGCCGCCGCGGAACCCGCCGCCGCCGAAGCCACCGCCCCGGAAGCCGCCTCCGCCGAAGCCTCCGCCGTGGAATCCGCCACCATGGAATCCGCCGCCGCCGAAGCCACGCGCCTCCGCGGTGGCCGGTACGACCAGCAGCGCGCCCGCGAGCGCCGCCGACGCCGCCAACATGCCCTTCATGATCCGATCTCCCTCGAGAGAGTGTCCGACCCCCAGGCTCTCAAAACTCGCAAGCTCGACGTTCGGTTCGTGCTGCAAAACGTCACGATCGCTCTATACCGGTAGCACGAAAACCGGATGCGCGGACGGAGTGCGGAGACGATGATGGCGGCAAGGGCGGGACGGATCGGGGTGTGGCTGCTCGGAGCGGGCCTGTGCTGGCTCGCCGCCGGCCCTGCCCCTGCGGCGCCCGCCGCCTCCCCTTCGGTTGCATCCGCGCCGGCGTCCTCCGCCTCCTGCCGCCCGCAGACCCACGAGGGCCAGGCCTATGCCGTCTGCACCGTCGATCTGCGGCGCGCCCGGGTGAAGCTCTTCTGGCGCGGGCCCGACGGTCTGCCCTACGGCTCGCTCTCGCGGCTCGCCGGCCAGCAGGGGGCGGCGCTCGCCTTCGCGATGAATGCCGGCATGTACGATACCGGCCTCGCCCCCGTTGGCCTCTACGTCGAGGACGGGCGCGAGCTGAAGGCCGCCAACACCGCGAACGGCCCGGGCAACTTCCACCTCAAGCCGAACGGCGTGTTCTACGTCGCCGGCGACCGGGCCGGCGTCCTGGAGACGGGGCGCTACCTCAAGGCCCATCCCCGGGCCGAGTTCGCGACCCAGTCCGGCCCGATGCTGGTGATCAACAACCGCATCCACCCGAAGATCTCCGAGGACGGACCCTCGCAAAAAATCCGCAACGGGGTCGGCGTGCGGCCGGACGGGCACACGGCGGTGTTCGCGATCTCGGAGGCGCCGGTGAGCTTCGGGGCCTTCGCGCGGCTGTTTCGCGACGCGCTCGGCTGCCCCAACGCGCTCTTCCTCGACGGCAGCGTGTCGAGCCTCTACGCCCCCTCCCTCGGCCGCCAGGACCTGAGCCGGCCGCTCGGGCCGCTCGTCGGCGCCGTGACCAAGTGAGGCGGACCAAGTGAGGGGGATGGGACGGGCGGTTCCGTTGATCCCGAAAATGCTCTACGGGGGACCACGATGAACCGCACCGCGCTCTATGCCGGCTCCTTCGATCCGGTGACAAACGGCCATCTCGACGTGGTGCGCCAGGCCTGCCGCCTGGTCGGCCGCCTCGTCGTGGCGATCGGCGTGCATCCGGGCAAGACCCCGCTGTTCTCCGCCGAGGAGCGGGCCGATCTGATCCGCACCACCTGCGGGCCGCTCGCCGCCGAGACCGGGACGGCGCTCGAGGTGGTCACTTTCGCCGACCTCGCGGTGGCGGCGGCGCGCCGGCACGGCGCCAGCCTGTTCATCCGCGGTTTGCGCGACGGCACCGATCTCGACTACGAGATGCAGCTCGCCGGCATGAACGGCGCCATGGCGCCGGAGGTGCAGACCGTGTTCCTGCCGGCCTCGACCGGCGTGCGGCCGATCACCGCCACCCTGGTCCGCCAGATCGCCGCCATGGGCGGCGATGTGCGGCCCTTCGTGCCCGCGGCGGTGGCCGACCGCCTGAGCGCCCGCTTCGCCCCGTCCGCCTGACGCGGGCGTACCCACCCTTTCAGGAGACATCCCGATGATCCGCTGGCTCGCAGCCCTGGTGCTGTCCGTCGCCGCCTTCAGCGCCGCCGCCCCGGCGAGCGCCGCGCCCGACCAGAACACCGTCTACCTCGACACCAAGGACGGCCGCGTCACCATCCAGCTGCGCCCCGACCTCGCGCCCAAGCACGTCCAGCAGATCAAGACGCTGACGAAGCGCGGCTTCTACAACGGCATCGTGTTCCATCGCGTGATCGACGGCTTCATGGCCCAGACCGGCGATCCGACCGGCACCGGCACCGGCAAGTCCGACCTGCCGAACATCCCGGCGGAGTTCTCCAAGGCGCCGTTCAAGCGCGGCACCGTCGGCATGGCCCGCTCGCAGGACCCGAACTCGGCCAATTCCCAGTTCTTCATCTGCTTCGGCGACGCCTCGTTCCTCAACAACCAGTACACGGTGGTGGGCGAGGTGACCTCGGGCATGGACGTGGTCGACAAGATCAAGAAGGGCTCCTCGGCCCAGAACGGCACCGTGCAGGGCCCGGACAAGATCGTCCGGATGAGCCTGGCGCAGGACGGCCAGTAAGATCTTGCGCGGCGGGTCGATCCGCGTCGGCCTCGCGCTGGCCCTCTCGGCCGCGCCCGCCGCCGCGCAGTTCGACGTCTATGACAACCCCTCGGTGCTCTCGCTGCCGACGACCCTGCGGGCGACCGTGCGGGTCCCGGCGGCGAGCCCGCCGCCGGGACCCGCCGACACCCTGGTGGCGCTTTATTCCTTGCTTGCCGCCTGCTGGCGCCCGCCGGCCGACCTCGGAGCCGCCGCGATCACCGCGCGTTTCGCCCTGCGGCGCGACGGCAGCCTCCAGGGCAATCCGCGGATCACCTTCGCCCGCGTGCGCCCCGAGCGCCGCGAGGCTCTCGCCGCCGAAACTCTCTCGTCGCTGGCTCGCTGCACCCCGGCGCGTCTGACGGCGGGACTCGGCGGCGCCGTCGCGGGGCGTCCCATCGCCCTGCGTTTCGTCTACCCTGGTCCGAATCAAGGAGACCGACCATGACCGACAGCAACCGAATCGTGATGGAGACCAGCAAGGGCCGCGTGGTCATCGAGCTGCGCCCCGACCTCGCCCCCAACCACGTCGAGCGGATCAAGACCCTCTCGCAGCAGGGCTTCTACGACGGCGTGCCGTTCCACCGGGTGATCGACGGCTTCATGGCCCAGACCGGCGACCCGACCGGCACCGGCACCGGCGGCTCCGAGCTGCCGGACCTGAAGGCCGAGTTCAACGCCGAGCCGCACGTGCGCGGCACCTGCTCGATGGCCCGCACCAACTTCCCGCACTCGGCCAACTCGCAGTTCTTCATCTGCTTCGGCGACGCCAAGTTCCTCGACCGCCAGTACACGGTGTGGGGCAAGGTGGTCGAGGGCATGGAGGTGATCGACCAGATCAAGCGCGGCGAGCCGGTGCGCGATCCCGACACGATCACGTCGATGCGCGTCGAGGCGTAAGCCCGCTCTTGAACCCTCCCCCACAGAGGGCAGGGCTATCTGGGAAAAACCCTTTTTAGAATCAAGCGCGGGATCCCCTCTCCCGTTTGGGAGAGGGGTAGGGGTGAGGGTGGCTCGGCTTCCGTGTGAAGCTCAAGCCGTCGTGCTGGCAGCTCGACGGTTCAGGATCATTGCGGAAACCGAGCCACCCTCACCCCCGGCCCCTCTCCCAAACGGGAGAGGGGAGACGCGCCATTTCTTTTCCGGGACAGCCCCACGCAATGGGGGAGGGTTATGCCGGCGGCTCACTGGACCGGCGAACGCCCCTCGCCCGCCACCAGCCTTTCCGCCGCGAAAAAATCCTCCGGCGTGTTGAGGTTCAGGAACGGGTCCACCGGCTCCGTCTCCCACGCCGCCTCCGCCGCGTTGTGCCGGGCGATCCACATGCCCACCCGCCGCAGGCCCCGCTCCACCAGGGCCGTCCGCAGATCGTGGCGCAGGGACACCGCCCACACCCCGTTGACGAAATGCAGCTGCCCGCCCGAGGCCGCCACCGCCATCTCGACGCCGTCGCGGGCGCGGGCCGCGTGCAGGCGCTCGACGAAGTCGTGCGGCAGGAACGGCGTGTCGCCGGCGACGCTCGCGACGTAAGCGACATCCGGGTGATGCGCCGCGCAGAAATCGAGGGCGGCGAGCACGCCGGCCAGCGGCCCCGGCGCGTCGGGGAGCGAATCCGGCACCACGAAGCCCGTGAAGGCGCGAAACCGCGAAGGGTCACCGTTGGCGTTGAGGATCAGGCCGGCCGAGCATTGCGGGCGTAAGCGCGCGGCCACCCGCTCGAGCAGGGTCCGGTCGCCGAGCCGGAGCAGCGGCTTGTCGCCGCCGCCCATCCGGCGGGACAACCCGCCGGCGAGGATCACCCCGAGGGTCGGCGGCCAGTTCACGCGATCAAAGCTCACGCGATCAAGGCTCACTCGATCACGATCCGGGGCGCCGGGCGCGGGCCGGCGCCGCCGCTGATGTTGGCCCATAAGCCGGCGGCGATCGCCCGGTAGGCGGCGGCCTGCGGCCCGTCGGGATCGACCGCCACCACCGGACGGCCGGAATCGGAGGATTCGCGGATCGTCATGTTGAGCGGCACCTCGCCGAGGAACGGCACGCCGAGGGTCTCGGCCTCGTGGCGGGCGCCGCCATGGCCGAAGATGTGCGAGGTGCCGCCGCAATGCGGGCAGACGAAGGTCGCCATGTTCTCGACCACGCCGAGGATCGGCACCTCGACCCGGCGGAACATCGTCACGGCGCGTCGCGCGTCGATCAGCGCGAGGTCCTGCGGCGTCGAGACGATCACCGCGCCGGCGAGCGGCGTTCCCTGCGCCAGCGTCAGCTGCGCGTCGCCGGTGCCGGGGGGCATGTCGACGACCAGCACGTCGAGCTCGCCCCAGGCGACCTCGCGCAGGAGCTGGGTCAGGGCCGATTGCACCATCGGGCCGCGCCAGATCATCGCCGTGTCGGCGGAGATCAGGAAGCCGATCGACATCACCGCGAGGCCGTAGCCGTTGAGCGGCACGATGCGCTGGCCCTGCGGCGTGTTGATCGTCTCCGGCTTGCGGTCGAGGCCGAACAACTTCGGGACCGAGGGGCCGTAGATGTCGGCGTCGAGCAGGCCGACCTTGAGCCCTTGCGCCCGGAGCGCCAGGGCGAGGTTGCAGGCGGTGGTCGACTTGCCGACGCCGCCCTTGCCCGAGGCCACTGCCACGATGTGGCGCACCCCCGGCAGGGCCGGGCCGGGCCGGGGACCACCCTGGGCGCCACCTTGAGGCCCAGGCGCGGCGGGGCGCGGAGCGGGACCCGCGCCGGGTCCGCGCTCGCCGGTGAGGCTCGCCAGCGCCGCCTTGACGCCGGGCACCTTCAGCACCGCGATCTCGGCCGCCTGCCGCACCGCCTCGAAGGCCTTGGCCTCCGGCGGCGCGATGCCGATCGAGAACACCACCCGGCCGGAAGGATCGATGACGATCTCGGACAGGCGGCCGGAGGCCGGCAGGGTCGTGCCCGCCGCATCGACCGTCACGCCCGCGAGCGCCTTCAGCACGTCGTCCCGGGTGATCGCCACGTCGCCTCGCTCCTGTCCGCGGATCGTCTCTTCCGGTCATGTAACCCCTGCGCGGGGAAACGCCAGCGCGGCGGGACCGGCCATCGGTCGTGGTCCCCGCGCGGCGCGCAGGACTCGCGGACGGGAGCGCAGGTCGCGGGAATCGGCGACAATGCTCCAAGGAAGTCCCGGTCCGGCGCGTCGAACAGGATCGGAGCGGGGCCGGCCGGTCGCGCGACGGAGGCGTCAGGGGAGGCGGGATGTCCGGCATGCAGCCACTCGCGAGACAGACGGAGACCGCCGGGGACGGGCCCCCGCCCGGGACGGCGCCGCCGGACCCAGACGCCGACCTCGCGGCGCGGGCGGCCCGGGGCGACCGGGCGGCGTTCGAGGCGCTGCTGCGGCGCCACTACGATCGCATGCACCGCATCGCCTGGCGCATGACCGGCTCGCGCCACGATGCCGAGGACGTGGTGCAGGAGGTCTGCTGCGCCCTGGTGGAGCGGATCGCCGGCTTTCGCGGCGAGGCCCGGGTCTCGACCTGGCTGTTCGGCATCGTGGTCAATGCCTGCCGCGATCACCACCGCCGCCGCCACACCCTGGCGCGGATGAAGGAGGGCCTGGGTGTGCTGCTGCGCCTTCACCCCGCCCCCGACGGGCGCGACCTCTACCGCCGCGCCTGGCTCGCTGGCGAGCTCGCCTGCCTCGATCCCGCCCTGCGCGAGACGGTGGTGCTGGTGGCGGGCGAGGGCCTGACCCATGCCGAGGCCGGCCTGGCGCTGGGCGTCGCCGAGGCCACGGTGTCCTGGCGCCTGCACGAGGCCCGCCGCCGCCTCAAGACCAATCCGCTCGAGACCGATCCGGAGCCGCGCCATGGCGCCTGAGACCAATGCTCTGCCCCCCGCGCCGCCGCCCTCCGCGGAAGGCCGCGAGCGGGCGCTCGCCGCCGCGCTGGCCCGGTTCGATGCCGCGCACGGCGAACAGGATGCGGCCACCGCCCAAGCTTCCGCCGGGCCGGCGCGTCGCAAGGAGCGTCGATCCCCAAGGGTAAGCCAGCTCATGCCCCGCACCCGTCCCCTCGTCGCCGCCACCCTCCTCGCCGCCGTGGCCGTCCCCGCCGCCTGGACGATCCTGCGCGAGCGCGTCGCGACGGCGCCTCCGGAGGCCAGGAGCCCGTCCGTGACGGGGCCGGCGCCCCGGGCCGAGGCGGCACGGCCGGCGCCCGAGCCGGCGCCAGCCGCACCTCCTCCGGCCCCGGCACTGCCCTCTCCGGCCCCGGCCCCGGCCGAGCCGTCGGCCGCCCGGGCGGAGGCCTTCCGGCGCGCCGTCGCCGACGCGGAGTCGATGAGCCGTAGCCGCGATCAGGCTATGGTTCAGCCGCAATATCGCGAGCGCCCGCAGACCCGGGCGCTGTCCGGGAGCGGGGTCGCGACGCTCGCGATGCCGCGGCCCGAGCCTGTGCCGCCACCCGAGCCCAGCGGCCGCGACCGCTTCCCGGAGGCGGCGCAGAGCGGCTTCCAGGCGGTGGCGCAGGCGCCGGTCTCGACCTTCTCGATCGACGTCGACACCGCCTCCTACGCCTTCGTGCGCGCCAGCCTGAACCGCAACGTGCTGCCGCCGCCGAACGCCGTGCGCACCGAGGAGCTGATCAACTACTTCCCCTACGCCTATCCGGCGCCGACGGGCCCGGAGGAGCCGTTCTGGGTCACCACCGCGGTGTTCCCGAGCCCCTGGGCCGAGGGGCGCAAGCTGGTGCAGGTCGGGATTCGCGGCTACGCCGTGGCGCCGGAAACCCGGCCCGCCGCCAACCTGGTCTTCCTGATCGATACCTCCGGCTCGATGGCAGGGCCGAACCGGCTGCCGCTGGTCAAGCAGGCGCTTGCCCTGCTGCTGACCAAGCTCGACGCCCGCGACCGGGTCGCGATCGTGGCCTACGCTGGGGCGGCCGGCACGGTGCTGCCCCCCACCTCGGCGGGCGAGCGCCCGAAAATCCTGAGTGCTATCGAGGGCCTCGGGGCCGGTGGTGGTACGGCAGGCGCCGAGGGCCTGCGCCAGGCCTACGCGCTCGCCGAGCAGGGCTTCGACGCGAAGGCGGTCAACCGGGTGGTGCTCGCCACCGACGGCGACTTCAACCTCGGCATCACCGACCGTGACGAACTGAAGGGATTCGTCACCCGTAAGCGCGAGACCGGCATCTTCCTGTCGGTGCTCGGCTTCGGCATGGGCAACCACAACGACGCCTTGATGCAGGCGCTGGCGCAGAACGGCAACGGCGCGGCGGCCTACATCGACACCCTGAACGAGGCCCGCAAGGTGCTGGTCGAGGAGGCGACCTCGACCCTGGTGCCGATCGCCAAGGACGTGAAGATCCAGGTCGAGTTCAACCCGGCGACGATCGCCGAGTACCGGCTGATCGGCTACGAGACCCGCTCCTTGCGCCGCGAGGACTTCGCCAATGACAAGGTCGATGCCGGCGAGGTCGGTTCGGGCCAGACCGTGACGGCGCTCTACGAGGTGGTGCCGGTGGGAGGAAAGCCGATGCTGCCGCCCCTGCGCTACGGCGCGACGCCCGCCGCGCCGGCCGCCGGCTCCCGGGACTACGCGCACGTGGCGATCCGCTATAAGCGGCCGGACGGGGAGACGAGCCGGCTGATCGAGGCGGCGATCGACCCTGCGCAGGAGGTGCAAACGCTCGCCGAGGCGCCGCAGGAGGCCCGCTTCGCCGCCGCGGTAGCGGCCTTCGGCGAGATCCTGCGCGGCGGCACCTATACGGGAACGTTCCGCTACGCCGACGTGGTGCGCCTCGCGTCGGGCGCGCGGGGCGACGACCCGTTCGGCTACCGGGCGGAGTTCGTGAACCTCGTTAGGACCGCCGAGACCGCCGCGGCCCTGGCGCCGACGCCGCGCTGAGGTGGCCTCAGCGCTCCTCCCCGGAGAAGCGCAGCCGGCCGCCATCCTCCGGGGTGAAGTCGACCCCAGAGAGGTCCGGCACCCAGTCATGATCTGCGAGCGCGTCGGGTCCGAGCGTCGTGGCGAGCGCCACGACCCGGGCACCGGAGGCCCGGCCCGCCGCGAGGCCGGCCGGTGCGTCCTCGAACACCACGGCCCGCGCCGGGGCGCAGCCGAGACGGCGAGCCGCCAGGAGGTAGCCCTCCGGGTCGGGCTTCCCGGCGCCGACATCCTCGGCCGTTACCAGCACCTCGGGCAGCGGCAGGCCGGCGAGCGCGAGCCAGGACCGGGCGACGGCGCGGTCGGCGGAGGTGACCACGGCCCAGCGCGAGCGGGGGAGGACGCGCAGCAGGTCGGCGGCGCCGGGGACCGCCACGAGGCCGTCGCGCGCCGAGGCGGCTGCCTCGCCGAGGGCGGCGGCCTCCGCGTCGGGATCGACGCCCGGTGGGGCGAAACGCCGGACGGTCTCGATCGTGCGCTGGCCGTGCGAGACGTTCAACAGCGCCGCCGCGTCGATGCCGTGACGATCGCACCATCGCCGCCACAGGCCGGTGATGACCGGCGTTGAATCGACCAGCGTTCCGTCCATGTCGAACAGCAGGGCTTCGGCGGCCATGGTGGCCCCGGCTGGGATGCGCATCGCGGGGCCCTGGTCGGCGGTTCCGGTACGCCCTCCTATCCCGTTTTCCCCGACGGCAGGAAGGCCCGCGCGCCGCTCACGCTGTCCCGCACCTCCTCGACCGGCGCACCGTAGAGCCGGCTCAAGCGTTCGGCGTCCAGCACCTGCGCCACCGGCCCCTCGGCCAGGGCCGTGCCACCGCGCAGGAGGAGCGCCCGGTCGGCGGAGCGGGCGGCCTGGTTGGGGTCATGGGTGGTGAAGAGCAGGCCGAGCCCGTCGGCGCGCAGGCGCAGGATCTCGGCCATCACCCGGCCCTGGTTGCCGAAATCGAGGCTCGCCGTCGGCTCGTCGAGCACCACGATGCGCGGCTCCTGGGCAAGGGCCCGGGCGACCAGCACCAGTTGGCGCTCGCCGCCCGAGAGCCGCGTCACCGGCCGCTCGGCGAGGTGGGCGATGCCCATCCGGGCGAGCGCGCTCTCCGCCGCCGCGTGGTCGGCCCGCGAGGGGGCGGCGAGCAGGCCGATGCGGCTGGTGCGCCCCATCAGCACCACGGCGCGGGCCGTGAACGCGAAGGCGCTGGCGCCGGCCTGCGGCACGTAGGCCATCGCCCGCGCGCGCTCCCGCGCCGTCAGCTCGCCGAGCGGCCGGCCCTCGACCCGGATCGTGCCGCCGAGCACCGGCAGCAGCCCGAGCAGGGTCTTGAGGAGCGTGGTCTTGCCGCCGCCGTTCGGCCCGAGCAGCGCCAGGGCCTCGCCGGCGGCGAGCCGCAGCGAGAGGCCGCGTCCGATTTCCCGGCCGGGATAGCCGAAGGCGAGGGCGTCGGCCTGAAGCAGCGTCACGACCAGTCGCGCTCCGCCCGGGCGAGCAGCCACAGGAAGATCGGCGTGCCGACGAAGGCGGTGAGGATGCCGAGCGGCACCTCGACCGGGGCGAGCGTCCGCGCCAGCGTGTCGATGGTGAGGAGCGTGCCGGCGCCGAGCAAGGCCGCCGTCGGGATCAGCCGGCCGAAGCCGGGGCCGACCAGGAAGCGGGCGAGGTGCGGCACCACCAGCCCGATCCAGCCGACGATGCCGGCCGTCGCCACGCTCGCCGCGGTGACGAGGGTCGCGGCCGCCACCACGGCGATGCGCAATGGGCCGGTGGCGAGGCCGAGGGAGCGCGCCTCCTCGTCCGGCAGGGACAGGACGTCGAGGCGCCAGCGCAAGGCGAGCAGGAGCCCGGTGCCGAGGACCACCGGTCCGGCGAGGGGCAGGAGGTCGGAGGGGTGCGTGCCCGACAGGCTGCCCAGGAGCCAGAAGGTCATCGCGGGCAACTGGTTGTAGGGATCGGCGAGATATTTGATCAGCCCGACGCCGGCCCCGAGCAGCGAGCCGATGACGATGCCGGCGAGCACCAGCACCAGGACCGGATCGCGCCCCGACAGAGCGGTGCCGAGCGCGTAGACGCAGGCCACCGCCGCGAGCCCACCCGCGAAGGCGAGGCCCTCGATCGCCAGCACCCCGAGGGAGAGCCAGATGCCGAGGACTGCGCCGAGCGCCGCCCCGGACGAGGCGCCGAGGATGTCGGGCGAGACCAGGGGATTGCGGAACAGGCCCTGGAAGGCAGTGCCGGCGACCGACAGGGCGGCGCCGATCAGGATCGCGGCGGCGATGCGGGGGCCGCGGATCTGCAGGACCACCGCCTCGACCGCCGGCGCCACGTCCGGCGCGTGGCCGGTGAGGCGGGAGGCGAGCACCCGGGCGACGTCGAGGAGCGAGACCGGGTAGCGACCGACCCCGAAGGCGAGGGCGGCGGCGAGCACCAGGGCGAGGAGCGCGAGCCACGGCCCGCCGAGCCGCACGGCCCGGGCGCCCGCAAGCGCGATGCCGCTCACGGGGCTCCCGCCAGCAGGCGGTCGAGGGCCGCGTCGTCCGGCACCACGTGGTAGAGCTGTCCCGAGAGATCGCGGGCGACCGCCCGGATGTCCTCCGGGAACTGCGCCGGGTAGAGGATCTTGCCGAGCCACCACAGGCCCAGCAGCCGGTTGACCGAAGGCGGGAAATCGACCCAGCCGAAGGGGAGCGACGGGCTGACATGCAGGCGGTTCGCCGCCAAGGCCGGCGTCGCCTGCCAGAGCGGATCCTGCCGCGCCGCTGCCGCGAAGGCGGGATCGAGGGCGACGATCACCTCGGGCGCCCAGGCCACCACGTCCTCCGGCGAGACCTGGGCCAGGCTGCCGCCGGGGCCCGCCACGTTGACGGCGCCCATGAGCGCCAGCGCCTCGACGTTGATCGAGCCCGCCCGGGCGGTCTCGAGGCCGCGGGGTCCGCGGGCGAGGTAGACCCGGGGGCGCTCGCCCTCCGGCACCGCGGCGACGCGCGCATGCATCGTCGCGAGCGTCCGCTCGGCGAGCGCCGCCAGCGGCTCGGCGTCGCGCCCGATCAGGCGGCCGAGGCTGCGATAGGTGGCGGGCGCCGCCGTCAGGCGCCCGTCGAGGAGGGCGTAGGGGATGCCGGTCTGGCCCTGCACCCGGTCGGCGAGGGAGCGGTAGGTCTCGGCGATCGAGCCGACGTCGAGGATCAGGTCGGGCTTTACGGCCAGCACCGCTTCGAGATTGGCGGTGTTGCCGCGCCCGGTGAGCCGTCCGACCTCCGGCAGGTCGGCGGCCTGCGGCAGCAGGTAGGGTTTTTCCGCCGGGCGGATCGCCCGTGGCCAGCCGAGCAGCAGGTCCGGCGCCAGGGTGTAGAGCAGGATCGCTGCCGGGGGACCGGCGGGAAACACCCGGGCGACGGGGGTGCGCAAGCCGTCGAGGGCCCGGCCGGCATCGTCCCGCAGGGGACCGGCCGCGCGCGCGGGCCCCGCCAGCGCGAGGGCTGCCGAGCCGAGGAGCAGGGAGCGCCGGTCGGGCCGCATCGTCTTCAAAAAAATCAATCCGTCGCGATCATCACGTCGCTGGACTTGATCACCGCCTTCACGGTCTTGCCGGGGGAGAGCCCCAGCTCGTCGGCGGATTCGTTGGTGATCGCCGCGGTGACGACCTGCCCGCCGGCGAGCTCGACCCGGACATGGGCAGTGGTGGCGCCCTTCTTCACCTCGACGACCTTGCCGTCGAGCTGGTTGCGCGCGCTAATCTTCATCGAGGGGTCTCTCCGTGCCGTCATCGCGGCGCGTCCGCACCGTCCTGGCTGCACAGATAGGCGTGGCGCCCCGTCCCGGCGAGCCGGCTGCGGGCGATTTCACGGCCGAGTTTCGCGCGCCGGCACCCGAAACCAAAGCCGGCATCGTCCGTTGTCGTGCAGCTTCGAGCGGGCCTGCCCGCTCGTCACGCCGTTACGGGAGATCGAGATGCACCAGGGCAGCCACCGCGACCACGAGGGCGCAAAGAAGCTCTTCGCGATGATCAAGGACGTGAAGATCGCGATGATGACCACGGCCGATTCCGACGGCCAGCTGCGCAGCCGCCCGATGTGGAACCAGGACGCAGACGAGGCCGGCGACCTGTGGTTCTTCGTCAAGCACGACGCGCCGGTGGCGGGCGAGATCAGCCGCGACAACCAGGTCAACCTGTCGTATTCCGACCCGTCGAGCCAGAATTACGTCTCGGTCTCGGGCAAGGCCGAGATCGTCCGCGACAAGGCGCAGATCGACGCCAAGTGGAGCGAGAGCCTGAAGACCTGGTTCCCGGGCGGCAAGGACGATCCCTCGATCGCGCTGATCCGCGTCCACCCCGAGAAGGGCGAGTACTGGGACAGCCCGAACTCGACGATGCTGCATCTCTACGGTTACGTGAAGGCGGCGGTGACCGGCGAGTCGCCGAAGACCGAGAAGAAGGCGGTCGACCTCGGCGCGCGCTGACGGTTGCGCACAAGGCAGGGCCGGCGGTCGAGCTTGATGCTTGACTCGGCGGCCCGAACCGTGCCGGCTGCGCACCCTCCGTCGCCCCGCCCGAGGGTGCGACGGTTCGGCCGCCCGCAGGAGGCGGTCCTGACGCAGGCAGGCACGGGCGATGCTCGATCTCGCGACCAGGGTCTACAACCACACCTGGAAGATCGACCCGATCATCCGCTCCGTGCTCGACACGGATTTCTACAAGCTCCTGATGGCCCAGACGATCTTCCGGCGTCACCGGAACGTCTCGGTCACCTTCGGCATCCAGAACCGCACCAGCCGGGTGCGGCTCGCCGACCTGATCGACCCCGGCGAATTGCGCGAGCAGCTCGATCATTGCCGGTCGCTGCGCCTCACAAGGGGCGAATCGACCTGGCTGCGCGGCAACACCTTCTACGGCCGCCGGCAGATGTTCTCGCCGGACTTCATGGATTGGCTCGAGAACTTCCGCTTCCCCGACTACCTGCTGGAGAAGCAGGACGGGCAGTACGTGCTCACCTTCCACGGACCGTGGATCGAGACCACGATGTGGGAGGTGCCCGCGCTCGCCATCCTCAACGAGCTGCGCTCGCGCGGCGTGCTGAAGGGCATGGGCAAGTTCGAGCTCCAAGTGCTCTATGCCCGCGCGATGACGCGGATCTGGGAGAAGATCGAGCGGCTCAAGACCCTGCCCGGCCTCTCGATCGCCGATTTCGGCACGCGCCGCCGCCACGGCTTCCTGTGGCAGGACTGGTGCGTCGAGGCGATGATCGAGGGGCTGGGGCCAGGCTTCCTCGGCACCTCGAACTGCCTGATCGCGTTGCGTCACGACATCGAGGCGGTGGGCACCAACGCGCATGAATTGCCGATGGTCTACTCGGCTTTGGCCGAGACCGAGGAGGATCTCGCCCGCGCGCCCTACCTGGTGCTCGCCGACTGGCAGCGGGACTATGCCGGCAACCTCCTGGTGATCCTGCCCGACACCTACGGCACCACCGGCTTCCTCGACCGCGGCCCCGCCTGGATGGCCGACTGGACCGGCATCCGCATCGATTCGAAGGACCCGATCGAGGGCGGCGAGGAGGCGATCCGCTGGTGGACCCGGCACGGCCGCAACCCGCGGGAGAAGCTGGCGATTTTCTCCGACGGGCTCGACGTCGACGTGATCGAGCGGATCCACGGCCATTTCCACGGTCGCCTGCGCATCGGCTACGGCTGGGGCACGCTGCTCACCAACGATTTCCGCGGGCTGGCGCCGGACGGCCGCCTCGACCCGATCTCGATCGTCTGCAAGGTGATCTCGGCCAACGGCCACGCGACGGTGAAGCTCTCCGACAACCCTACCAAGGCGCTGGGGCCGGAGGAGGAGGTCGAGCGCTACAAGCGGGTGTTCGGGGTGGGGGCCCAGCAGGCGGTGCCGGTCCTGGTCTAGAGCTTCTTTCGGAGAAGCGGAGACCGGTTCGTCGCAGAAAATTCGGCAAAATCAAAGACCTGGAACCAAAGACCAGGGATGCTGCCGATCGCACCGTGATCGGGCGGTGCTCTAGGCTTTTGGTTTAGCCGCATTTTCTTCGACCAACCGGTATCCAGTTGGTCGGGAAATGCTCTAGAGCAGCACCCGATCGCGCGAGTTGTGCCGTTCTCCTGACGCAGGGATGCGGTGGGGAAAAGCGGCGCGACACGCTGGATTATTGTCGGATTCGTCATAGATCTCGTGCTTCCGTGACGAGCGGAAACGAGGTCGGACACGTGGCGGATGCACGCGAACGTTGAATCGGACGAGGTTTACGTCGCGCTGGTGTCGGATCTCGCGCGCACCGCCTTGCCGACCAGCATCATGGGCGTGACCCTGGCGGGCGTGGGCCTGTTCGTCGCGCAAGCCCTCGGCCATGCCGGGCTGTTCGCAGCGGTCGCGAGCGGCGTCCTGGCGTGCCTGTGCAAGCTGGCGCTCATGGTCGGGCAGACGCGACGGCTGGCCGACGGATCGCACGCGCCGCGGGAGGCTCGCCTGTGGGAACGGGGCCATCTCCTGACGACCATCGGGGTCGCATCCTCGGTCGGCGCGTTCGTCGCCCTGGTCTTCGCGCAGCCCCGCATGGAACCGCAGATGCTCGCGACCGGGGTGCTGTTCGGCTACTGCTCGGGCGTCGTCGCCCACCTCTTCGTCCGGCCGGTGCTGGCCTCCGGCGCGCTGCTGCTGGCGGCCCTGCCGGCGATCGCGTCGGCGGCCTGGTTCGGGGACATGCCGCATGGGATCCTGGCGACGATGTTCGGCCTGTTCCTCGTCGGGGCCCTGCAGAGCGTGTTCGCCGCCCACCGGAAGGCCATTCGGCAGATCGGGCTGCGCCTCGACATGGCGGCGCTCGCCCGCAGCGACACCCTGACCGGGCTCGCCAACCGCCTCGGCCTCCGCGAGGCGTTCCGCACCCTGTCCGGGACCGGGGACGACAGCGTGGCGATCCACTGCTTCGACCTCGACCGCTTCAAGCCGGTCAACGACCGCTACGGCCACGCCGCTGGCGACGCCCTGCTGCAGGAGATCGGCGCGCGGCTGCGCCTGCTCGTGGGACACCCCGCCCTGGCAGCCCGGACCGGCGGGGACGAGTTCGTGGTGCTCCAGCCCGGCGTGCGCCACCCGGAGGAGGCGGAGATCCTCGCCCGCCGCATCGTCCACGCCCTCAGTGCGCCCTACCATCTCGGGCCAGAGACGGTCAGCGTCGGCCTGAGCTTAGGGTTCGCCTGCGCGCCGTCGCGCACGGCCGATCTCGAGGACCTGGTCCGGCGGGCCGATGCGGCCTCCTACGCGGTCAAGCGGCAGGGCGGCGGGGTCGCCGCGAGCGGCCCCGCGTCCGGGCCGCCGCGGGCCAGGGCCGGCGCGGAGCCTGGGCCGGCCCGCCGCTGAGGCGCCCCGCTACTGCAGCTTCGCCCGGTAGGTCTCGCCCGCCTTCGCCTTCAGCTCCGCCCCCGCCTCGCGCCCGATCGCCAGGGCGTCCGCGACGAGGCCGGTGCGGTGGGTGGCCCAGTGGGCGCTGCCGTCGGGGAGGAACAGCAGCCCGTCGAGGGTGAGCCGATCGCCGTCGATCTGGGCGAGCGCAGCGATCGGGGTGCGGCAGGAGCCGTCGAGTTCCTCCAGGAGCGCCCGCTCGGCCCCGACCGCGATGGTGGTGCGGGGGCAGGCGACGGCCTGGAGGCGCGCGATCACGTCGGAATCGCCGGCCCGGCACTCGATGCCGAGCGCGCCCTGCGCCACCGCCGGCAGCATCTCGCTCACCGGCAGGATCTCCTGCGCCCGGTCGGCGAGGCCGAGGCGTTCGAGGCCAGCGATGGCGAGCAGGGTCGCGTCGCAGGCGCCCTCCTGCAGCCGCTTCATCCGGGTGTTGGCATTGCCGCGCAACGGCACGATCGTGAGGTCGGGCCGGCGCATCAGCACCTGGGCGCCGCGGCGCAACGACGAGGTGCCGACCCGGCTGCCCGGCGCGAGATCGGCGAGGCGCTGCGCGTGCGGGGACAGAAAGGCGTCGCGGGGATCGTCCCGCTCCAGGATGCAGGCGATGACGAGGCCGTCCGGCAGCCAGGTCTCCACGTCCTTCATCGAGTGGACGGCGATGTCGACCTCGTCGGCGAGAAGCGCCTGCTCCAGCTCCTTGGTGAACAGGCCCTTGCCGCCGATCTCGGAGAGGGGCCGGTCGAGCACCTTGTCGGCCACCGTGGTGACGACGACGAGCTCCATCGCGCCGGGCTCGGCGAGGTCGGGATGGGCTGCCGCGATGCGGTCGCGCACCATCCCGGTCTGGGCGAGCGCCATCGGGCTGCCGCGGGTGCCGATGCGCAGGGGACGTCGGGCCATGGTCGGGTGCCGTGAGATCGAGGAACCTTGACCTCGCGAGTAGCGGGTCGGGCGCTCCGTGTCACGCGGCAGTGACACGCGCGCGGATCATCGGTCCCGCGGCACCTGCTCGTTGGCGGGCCGGCCGCCCTGGGGCGTGCCGGCAGCGGGCTTCGCCGCGCCTGCGGGATCGGCGCCCGCGGGACGGCGGCTCGCCCCGAGGCTGTCGTTGGCGAGCCCTTCGCCGGGCTTCGGATCCGGCTTGCGGTCGTCGGTCATGGCGGCCTCCGGTCGTGGTCTCCCAGAGGGAACGGCCAGAGGGGTGCCCGGTTTCAGAAGCCCTTTTCAGAAGCCCTGGACCGCCAGCACGGTGTGCTCGACCTGCGGCGGAGCGGCGAAATGCTCCGAGACCAGGGCGCGCCAGGCCGGGAAATCGGCCGATTCGCGGAAATCGACGGTGTGGTTCTCCAGGGTCTCCCACTGCACCATCAGCCGGTAGCGGGTCGGGATCTCGACCGACCGCTGCAACTCCATGCCGCGGCAGCCCTTGGCACGGCGAAACAGCTCCGCGGCCTGGCCGACGCCGGCCTCGAAGGCGCTCTCGTGCCCGGCCTTCACCTCGATCTGCGCGATCTCCAGAACCATGCGATCCTCCTCGTGCGATGCAGCAACCCATGCGCGAAGCCGCCGGGCTTGTCCACGCGGCGGGGCAGCAGCAACCAAGGGCGGCGGCAACAGCGGTGGATGGCCTCCGGTGCCCCGTTGCCAAGCCGGAACAGGGCGCGCACAAACCGTGGATGACCTGTGCACAGGGGCAACCAGTCCCGACCGGCGCCGTTTCCCTGCCGGAACGTGACAGCGGAGTTCGGTCCTCATGGCGACGCTGAAGGAATTCGAGGAAGCCCTGCGCGAGAACGGCATGCAGATGGCGCTGGCGATTCTCGAGCGCCTGCGCGAGCGCGACCGCGCCAACCGTGTGGTCAAGCCCGGGCGGCGCATCGTCGGCAAGAAGATGACGCCGGAACTCGCCCGCGAGATCCTCGAGCTGCACGGCTCGACGGAAATGACCCAGCAGGAGATCGCCTTCAAGCTCGGCGTCAACCAGGGCCGGGTGAACGAGGTGATCAAGCGCGGCAAGTGGCTCTCGGGCGACCAGACCGCCCCGGAGGCCGTGGCCCGCGACAAGGGCAAGGCGCGCATCCAGGGCGTCGAGCCGAAGCGGCCGCGCAAGGCGGCCGCCAAGACCGGTGCCCGGAGCCCGGCCAAAGCCGGGGCCAAGACCGGTGCGGCCAAGGCCGGCAAGCCGCAGAAGAACCCGGCGGCGGCCCAGCTCGCCTTCGGCGATCTCTGACGGACGATTGGGCAGGCCCAAAGCCGCAATGGGCTTGGCGCCCGCGATCCTCTAACAGTCGAGGTGCCGAGCCGCCCCGACCGACGGGCGGCCGGTCACGACACCGGCCAACCCGGGAGGATCACGCCCATGTCCAACGCAATGTACGACTCCGCCAACCTGCAGAAGCTCTCCGCCCTGAAGGGCCTCACCCCCGAGGCGATGAGCGCCTTCGAGGCCCTCGACAAGGCGGCGCTCGCGGACGGCGCGATCCCGCGCAAGTACAAGGAACTGATGGCGCTCGCCGTCGCCCTCACCACGCAATGCCCGTACTGCCTCGAAGTGCACCGCGAGGCGGCGAAGAAGGCCGGCGCGACCGAGCAGGAACTCGCCGAGACCGTCTTCGTGGCGGTGGCCCTGCGGGCCGGCGCGGCGCTCACCCACGGCACGCACATCCTGCCCTGACTCCCGGCGTCGTCAGACGCCGCAAGCCCGAACGGGCGCCGGTGCAAGTGCACCGGACCCCATGGCATCGACGTCCGTCGATGCCATGGAACCAAGCACGACAAGAAGCGCCCCGGCCTCGCAGCCGGGGCGCTCCCACTGACTAGGCTGAACGCTTGACGCTTACGCAGCCTTCTGGACGCTGCCCTCGATCGATTGCGGGCGGGAGCCCGAGGCGATCTGGATCTGGCGCGGCTTCTTGGCCTCCGGAATCTCGCGGACGAGATCGACGTGGAGCAGGCCGTTCTCCAGCACCGCACCGGTCACCTGGACGTGGTCGGCGAGCTGGAAGCGCCGCTCGAAGCCGCGGGCCGCGATGCCCTGGTGCAGGAACTCGGACTGCTTCGCATCGGCCTTGCGCTCACCCTTCACGGTGAGAGCGTTCTCGCGGGTCTCGATCGACAGCTCCTGATCGGTGAAGCCGGCCACCGCGAGGGTGATCCGGTAGGCGTTCTCGGCCGTACGCTCGATGTTGTAGGGCGGGTAGGTCGGCGCCGTATCCGAGGTCACGAACTGGTCGAGGGCGGAAAACAGGCGGTCGAAGCCGACGGTCGAGCGGTACAGGGGAGCGAGATCGAACTGACGCATGACATATTCTCCATCTGAAGCAATATGTAGTCTTGTAGGACCGCCGCTGGGGCCGGCCCCGGTCTTGCGCGCCGCCGTATCGGCCGGCGCCCCTCGCATATTGGAGTGGTCTCTGGACTGGTCAAGGCCGTCGCCGGAGGGGCGCTGCGAATTTTTTTCGGAGGCGAGGACGGGCGCCGATCCTGCCCCACTTAATTAGGGTGTGCCGTGCCAGGATGCGGCGGATGCCAGCCTCGGAGGCCCTCTCGTGACCGTGCCGCTGCTCGCCACGCCCGACAATCCGATCCCGCCGGGAGCCACGCTCCTGACGGTGAAGACCGCCGACGGGCTCTCGTTGCGCGTCGCCACCTGGGCGCCGACCGCGCGGGTCGTGCACGGCACAGTCTGCCTGGTGCAGGGCCGGGCCGAGTTCATCGAGAAGTACTTCGAGACCGTGACCGAGCTGCGCGGCCGCGGCTTCCACGTCGTCGCCTTCGACTGGCGCGGGCAGGGCGGCTCGGACCGCACCGTCGAGGACCCGCACAAGGGCCATGTCGACGATTTCTCGGAGTACAAGCTCGACCTCGCGGCGGTGGAGACGCAGGTGATGGAGGCGCGGATGCCGCGGCCCTTCTTCGGCCTCGCCCACTCGATGGGCGGCGCGATCTGCCTCACCGCCGCCCGGGAGGGCTGGCTGCCGTTCAGCCGCCTCGTCGTGCTCGCCCCGATGGTGGCGATCTGCATGATCCGCCGGCCGAAGGCCGCGATGCGGCTCGCCGCTGTCTTGCGGGCGCTCGGCTTCAGCCGCCGCTACGTGCCGGGGGGCTCGGCGGTCTCGATCGCCACCAAGCCGTTCCCGAACAACCGGCTCACCGCCGATCCGGTGCGTTACGCCCGCAACGCCGCGGCGGCGCTCGCGGTCAAGGCCGGCGCCATCGGCGATCCCACCATCGGCTGGCTCGCCGCCGCTTTCCGGGCGATGCGCCGCTTCGAGGATCCACGCTATCCCCTCGGCATCCGCGTGCCGGTGCTGGTCGTGGCCGCCGGCGCCGATCCGGTCTGCAGCACCCCGGCGGTGGAGCGCTTCGCGGCCCGGCTGGCGGCCGGCCACACCATCACCCTGCGCGGCGCCCGCCACGAGATCCTGATGGAACGCGACGCGATTCGCGAGCAGTTCTGGGCGGCGTTCGATGCCTTCGTGCCGGGGACGGCGGCGCCGCTCGCCGAAGGGACCCGGGAAGTGGCGAGGGCGGAAGGGGTAAGGGCGGAAGTGGCGTGAGGCTCATCCGCGCCAGCGCAGGGCGTCGACCAGGGCGCGCAGGGCCGGGGTGACTTGGCGAGCCGGGTGGTAGAGGTGGTAGCCGGGAAACGGCAGGCACCAGGCATCCAGCACTTGGACGAGGCGGCCCGCCGCGATGTCCTCTGCGACGTCCTGCTCCAGCATGTAGCCGAGCCCGACGCCCGCACGCAGGGCCGCCCCCGCCAGGACGCCGTCATTGACGACGAGCCGGCCGCTCGCGCGCACCCGCATCTCGCGGCCGCCACGGGCGAATTCCCACGCCAGCAGGCCCCCGCCGGCGAGCCGGTAGTTGATGCAGTCGTGATCCTCGAGGTCGGCCGGGCTCTCGGGTGCCGGCCGCCGGGCGAAGTAGCCGGGCGTACCCACCACCACCGTGCGCAGGTCCGGCCCGACGCGCACCGCCAGCATGTCGCGCTCCACCGCCTCGCCGAAGCGGATGCCGGCGTCGAAGCCCGACGCGACGATGTCGGTCAAGCGGTCGTCGGTCACCACCTCGACCGAAACCGCCGGATGGTCGAGGAGGAAGCGCGGCAGCGCCGGATCGAGCACGCTGCGGGCCGCCGCCAGGAAAGTCGTCAGCCGCAAGGCTCCCGAGGGGGCTCCGCGCCACTCGGCGAGGCCGGCGATCCCGCGGGCAACCTCGGCGAGCGCCGGATCGAGGGAGCGCAGCAGCCGCTCGCCCGCCGGCGTCGGGGCGACGCTGCGAGTGGTGCGGGCGAGAAGCCGCACGCCGAGCCGCGCCTCCAGCCCCCGCATCGCGTGGCTGAGCGCCGAGGGCGACAGGCCGAGCTCGGCCGCCGCGCGGGTGAAGCTGCGTGCCCGCGCCACCGCCGCGAAGGCCGCGAGATCGTCGAGCGTGCCGCGCCGCATTCCTGAGCCCCGTTCACAAGCGCTTGCGGCCGATCCGGGCTAATCGCCCGTGATCCCTCACGCTATCTCGTGTCCCATCATCGAGGACATGCAGCAATGGACCTGTCGGATTATCGCACGCTCGGCCGTTCGGGCCTGGGCGTCAGCCCGCTCGCGCTCGGCACCATGACCTTCGGCGCCGCCCGCTGGGGCCTCGACGAGGCGGGCGCCCGGGCGGTGTTCGAGGCCTATGTCGAGGAGGGCGGCAACTTCGTCGACACCGCCGACCTCTATGCCGGCGGCGAGAGCGAGGCGATGCTCGGCCGCTTCATCGCCGAGCGCTCCTTGCGCGACCGGATCGTGCTCGCGACCAAGGCCGGATTCGCGGCCGGGGCCGGGCCGCATGCCGGCGGCAGCGGCGCCAAGCACCTCCACGCCGCCCTCGACGGCTCGCTGCGCCGCCTGCGGACCGACGTGATCGACCTCTACTGGCTGCATGTCTGGGACGGTGTCACCCCGGCCGAGGAGATCCTGGAGACGATGGCCGGCCTCGTGCGGGCCGGCAAGATCCGCTACTGGGGCCTCTCCAACGCGCCAGCCTGGCTCGCCGCCAAGATCGCGACGCTTGCGCAGGTGCGCGGCCTGCCGGGGCCGATCGCGCTGCAATACTTCTACTCGCTGGTGAGCCGCGAGGTGGAGGACGAGCACGTCCCGCTCGCCCGCGAGTTCGGGATGGGATTGGTTCCGTGGTCGCCGCTGGCCTACGGGCTCCTGACGGGCAAGTACGACCGCGCCGCCGTCGAGGCGGCGGCCCCGCGCGGGGCGGGCCTGCCGGGCGACGCCGCCCCCGCCGGCGGGGCGCGACCGGAGGGGGACAAGCGGCTCGACGGTGCCAACCCGTTCGGCGACAGCCTGTTCACCCCGCGCAACTGGGACATCGTCGCCGCCGTGCGCCGGGTGGCCGAGGCGCTGAGGCAGCCGCCGGCCCGCGTCGCCCTCGCCTGGGCGATGGGGCGGCCGGGCGTCGCCTCGACCCTGATGGGGGTGAGCCGCCCGGGCCAGGTCGCCGATAATGTCGCTGCGCTCGACCTCGTCCTGCCACTCGAGCACCGCGCCGCCCTCGACGCGGCGAGCGCCCCGGCCGAGCCGCGGATGCTCTACGCCCTGTCGCGTCCGCCCCTGCGGAGCCGGGTCGTGTTCGGGGGCGCCGCGATGCGCGGGATGGCGGACGCCGAGTGAGGTCCTACCCGTTCAGGAGCGCCATGGCCGCCTCGTGCAGCCGCTTGTCCCCCGCCGCCACGATCCGCCCGCCCTTCGCGGCGGAAGTTCCCTCCCAGGTCGTGACGACGCCGCCGGCGCCCTCGATCACCGGGATCATCGCCACGATGTCGTAGGGCTTGAGCGAAGCCTCGACCACGAGGTCGATATGGCCGGCGGCGAGCATCGCGTAGGCGTAGCAATCGGCGCCGTAGCGGGCGAGGCGGGTGGCTTTCTCCACCCGCTCGTAGGCCTGCCGATCGGCGGTGCCGTCGCCGAACAGGCGCGGGTCGGTGGTGTGCAGGATCGCCTCGGACAGGTCGCCCTTCCGGCGGGTGCGCAGGCGGCGGCTCCCGTGCGGGCCCTGGTAATGGGCGGCCTCGCCGTCGCCGAAGAAGCGCTCGCCGGTGAAGGGCTGGTTCATCAGGCCGTAGCAGGGCACGCCGCCGCGGGTGAGCCCGATCAGGGTGCCCCAGATCGGCAGGCCGGCGATGAAGCCGCGGGTGCCGTCGATCGGATCGAGCACCCAGACGTATTCGGCATCCGGATTCTCGGTGCCGAATTCCTCGCCCAGGATGCCGTGGTCGGGGAAGCTGCGCTTGATGAGCTGGCGCATCACCGCCTCGCCGGCCCGGTCGGCCTCGGTGACCGGATCGAAGGCGGCGTGGCCCTCGGCCTTGTCCTCGGTGGCGAGGGCGGTGCGGAAGAAGGGCAGGATGGCCTGGCCCGACTGGGTGGCGAGCTCGTCCACGAACCGCGCGAAATCCACCACGCTCATGCTGTCCCCGATTCCCGCTCGCCCGGACCTGCGGCCCGCCTCCCCGGATCGAAAGGGCGGCGCAGGCCCGGCGTCAAGCCCCGGGGCATCGCCCCGGGCCCGAAGCGGAGTTGCATGACCCAACCCCGCTTCGTTTCTTGATGTCGCATCATTCGCCGAACCGGTGACCGCTTCGGCGAATGATGCTCAGCGTCAGGCCTCTTCGTGCTCGGGCTCGGGCTCCCGGGCGGAGGCAGGGGAGGGGGCCGGGACGGCGCGCAACGCTTCCAGGCAGGCCTCGACGCCCTCGCGCAAGGAGACCGCGTAGTGGTCGGCGCCGAGCGATTCCCGGGCGCCGGGATCGCTCAGCACCGCGTCGTCCGCCGGCCACAGGCCGACCAGCACCTGTGCCGCCGGCGCCCGGCGCCGCACGCGCTGGATCAGGTAGCGCAGATGGGCCGGCCGGCCGCTGATCTCGAGATAGGAGATGCAGACCATCCGCGCCGCACTCGCGTCGAGCGAGCCGATCTCCGACCGGGACACCGCCTCGAACGGCACCACCCTCGTGCCGAAGCCGTGCTTGTCGAGGAGCTGGGCCAGCATCATCGAGGCGGCCTCGTCGAGCGGCCCGCGGCCGGCGACGCAGAGCACCGCGCCCTCGCGCCGCCAGTCCTCCGGCAGCTGGTCCGGGGCGGGGGCGTCCGGCACCGCGGGGGCGGCCTCGCAGGGCATCTCCTCGTCCTGGCGCCCCGACAGCAGGCGCCCGGCGAGCGACGGCTTCGTCTCCGGCGCCGTGTCGTGCCGGTCGGCGAGATCCTCGATCAGCTGCGCGATGCCGACGCGGATGCGCTCGAGCTGGCTCTCGGTCAGCACGCCGCGGCGGGCATCCGTGGCGGCGAGCTGAAGACCTTTCAGCGCCACCTCGTCGTAGTAGGAGGAGAGCGAGCACTGGGCGAGGATGGCCTCGGCCAGTTCCTGCGCCTCGTCCGGATCGTCGGCCAGCATGCGCTGGTAGAAATTCTCGACCGGGGTCAGGGCCGGGCGGTCGCCGAACAGCACGTCGAGGAATTCGAGCTTGTCGACGTGGCGGCCGAGCACGACGAGGCAGACGGTCAGCGGCGTCGAGAGCAGGAGCCCGACCGGCCCCCACAGCCAGGTCCAGAACAGGGCCGAGACCAGCACTGCGAAGGGCGACAGCCCGGTCGAGTGGCCGTAGACCAGCGGCTCGATGAACTGGCCGACGAGCGGCTCGAGCACGATGAACAGGGCGGCGGTCGCCAGCACCATGTTCCAGCCCGGATCGACGGCGGCGGCCAGCAGCAGCGGCAGCAGGGCCGACAGGAAGGCGCCGATATAGGGCACGAAGCGCATCAGCGCGGTGAAGATGCCCCACAGGATCGGGTTCGGCACTCCGATCAGCCACAGCCCGGTGCCGATGGCGAGGCCGAATCCCGCATTGAGCGCGAGTTGGACCAGGAAGAACCGGCTCAGGCGCCGCGCCGCGTCGTCCATCGCCACTGTGGTGCGGTGAAGGTCGCTGGAGCCGACGAGGCGGATCATCCGGTCGCGCAGGTCCTCGCGCTGCACCAGGATGAAGATCAGCACCACGAAGACGATGCCGAGAGTCGCGAGCGGCGAGACGACCGGGGCCAGCAGCTTCTCGGCGAGCTCGACCGGGCTCGGCTCGCGGTCGCGCACCTCGACCAGGACCGGCTTGTCGGGGTTCTGCACCGCGGGGGGCGGCGCGCGCTTGCCCTCGGGCTTCTGCTCCTTCTGCTCTTTCGCCTGTTCCTCGGGCTTCTGCTCCGGCGCGCCGGCCTGCTGGATCTGGTGGTTGATGCTGCGTAGATACCCGGCCATGTCGCCCAGCGGCCCCGCCTTCAGGTTCTCGGCCTTCTGGGCGATGGTGCGCTGGTAGCGCGGCAGGCCGGTCGAGAGGTCGGCGACCTGCATGCCGATGAGGCCGCCCAAGCCTGCCACCACGGCGAGCAGCAGCAGCACCGCGACGCCGACGGAGGGAATTCGTCCGAGCCGGAGCTTGCGCAGCAGCGCCACCAGCGGCCCGATGACGAAGCTGAGCAGCACCGCGATGGCGATCGGGATCAGGATCTCTCGGCCGAAATACAGGGCCGCCACGATCACCGCCGCGATGACCAGCGGCGCCGCGAGGCCGTCGCCGGGGGTCTCTGCGGCCTGGACCCGGGCCGGCTTCATCGGAAAGCTCCGCCGGGAATCGTCTCGCCCATCGGCCATGCGACGCTTCACTCCCACGCGCGCGGCGCTCGCCGTCTCGCCACGCTTCCACGGGGGAGGAACGGGATGGGCGGCGAAACGATCCGCCACTGACCCAGGGTCATCCTCGCGAAAATGTGTGCGGGCCCGGGGCATCGTCCGATTGCAACGCGATCGGACGATGCCCCGGGTCATTGGTTTTGGCGCATTTTCCGCGCCGAACCGGCACCCATGTCGTCGGACAAGGCTCTACTCGATCCGCACCATCACGCTGTCGCTCGCGCCCGTGGCGTCGAGCACCGAGATGCGCACGAAGCCGGCGCCGTCGGGCTGCCACTCGGCCTGGCGTCGGTCCGATTCGGTCACCGGCAGCCCGCCGACGAGCCAGGTCAGCGGCAGGGTGCCGCCGAGCGCCTTGAGGGCGAGGCCGGCGGGTGCTCCGTCCAGCGCTCCGAGGTCGATCCGCGCCCCGTCCGGCGGATAGGCGATGCGCAGGCGGTCGGTCGGTCCCGCCTCCCGACGCAAGTGGCGCAGGGGCGGCGGCAGGGCGGAGGTCGTCGCCACCAGGGCGTCGCGGGGGCGCGGCACCGGCTCGGGGTCGCCGCCGAGGCGTGCGACCGCGTCGAACAGGAGCGGCGCGGCGGCGACCCGCCCGACGAGGCCCGGCACCCCGGCCCCGTCCGGCCGCCCGAGCCACACCGCGACCGTGTATCGCCGGTCGAACCCGACCGCCCAGGCGTCGCGGTAGCCATAAGACGTGCCGGTCTTGTAGGCGAGGCGGTTCGGGAGCGCGCTCTCGGGCGGCGGCGTGCCCCGCAAGACATCGGCGACGTACCAGGCTGCCACCGGCTCGGCGATGCGCGGCGGCACCGCGTCCGCGACCGGGATATCGAGGCGGCGCTTCAGCACGGGCACCTCGCCGCCGCGGGCGAGCCCGGCATAGAGTCGCGCGAGGTCGGCGAGCGTGATGCCCAATCCCCCGAGCGCGACCGGCAGGCCGGGGGCGGCATCCCGCGGCAGGACGATGCCGGCGCCCGCCTGGCGCAGGCGGGCGATGAAGCGGGCGGGACCGACCGCCTCCATCAGTTCCACCGCCGGCACGTTCAGCGAGAGCTGGAGCGCGCGCCGCGCCGTCACCGTGCCCTGGAAGGTGAGGTCGAAATTCTCCGGCGCGTAGGAGGCGCCGAACCGGGACGGGCGGTCCTCGATCAGGGTCTCGGGATGCGCGAGCCCCGCTTCGAACGCCATGGCGTAGATGAAGGGCTTGAGGGCGGAGCCCGGCGAGCGCAAAGCCCCCGTCATGTCGATGGCGCCGGAGCGCGCGGCATCGAGGTAGCCGGCGCTGCCGACCTGGGCCCTGACCTCGCCGGTGGCGTTGTCGATGACGAGAACCGCCGCCGACAGGCCGGGGCCGAGGGACGCCGCGCGCTCGGCGACGAGCGGTTCGAGCCGCGCTTGCAGCCGCGCGTCGATCGCGAGCCGATGCACCGCCCGGCCCGGCTCCTGCGCCAGGGCCGCCTCGGCGGCGTGGGGCGCCAGCATCGGGAAGGGTTTTCGCCCATGCGGCACCGGCTCGGCCTTGGCGGCGGCGGCATCCGCCGCCGGCACCACGCCGCGGGCGGCGGCGATGTCGAGCACCCGGTCGCGGGCCCGGCGGGCGGCGTCCGGGAAGCGGTCGGGCCGCCGCCCTTCCGGCGCCTGGGGCAGGGCGACCAGCAGGGCGGCCTCGGCCAGCGTCAGCCGCGCCGGCTCGCGCCCGAAATAGGCGAGGCTCGCCGCCCGCAAGCCCTCAACCGGCCCGCCATAGGGCGCAAGCGCGAGGTAGAGCCGGAGGATTCCATCCTTGCCGAGGCGCCGCTCCAGCGCGATCGCCCGGGCGATCTGGCGCAGCTTGGCGGTGAGCGAGCGCTCGCCCCGCGGCTCGACGAGGCGGGCCACCTGCATCGACAGGGTCGAGGCCCCCGACACGATCCGCCCGGCCGCGAGCCACTGCCCGGCGGCGCGCAGGAGCGCCGTCGGGTCGACGCCGGAATGCGACCGGAAGCGCCGGTCCTCGTAGGCGGTCAGCATCGCGAGGAAGCGGGGATCGACGGCGTCCGGTTCGAGCGGCAGCCGCCAGCGCCCGTCGGCGGTCGCGAAGGGGCGCAGCAGCGTGCCGGCGCGGTCGAGGACGATGGGGGAGCGGGCCTGCGCCGCGGCGAGGTCGAGGGGCGGGAGACGGGCGAGGGCGATCCAAAGCCAGGCGGAGGCGGCGAGACCAGTAGCGAGGCCGGCGAGCCCCAGAACGGCCCCGAGACGTCGGGCCGTCGATGTCGTGCGCGCTCCCATCCCCCGTCGTCCCATGCCCCCGCCGTCCCGTGCCGTCGATGCCGGGGCGATCCTGACGCATTTCCCGCGCGGCGGCGACGGGGCACGTTCGATCCCGACGTGCCGCGACGCTGAGAGCCTGTTTGACGGAGTGGTAGATTTTGTCCCACCTACGACCTCATCCTGAGGTGTCAGTCGATCTTCAATCGACTGACCTCGAAGGAGGGCTCCAGAAGTCTCGCGATCCCTGGAGCCCTCCTTCGAGGCTCCCTACGGTCGCACCTCAGGATGAGGTCGTGGGTGGGATAGAAAAGTGTCTGGCAGCGCCGCCCTCACAGATTGAACAGGCTCGGAGGTTCGGCGCCCCGATCGGGTCTTGGCGGAACTTCCGGCCCCTTCGTCCCGTTGCTCTTACGGTGAAGTTCAGCCGTGGCGGACGGTCGAACCGGCTTGAGCGGGGTGAGCAACATGTGGTTGTCGCGATGGATCGCCCCGGTCGCCGCTCTCATCACGTTCGGTTCGGGCGCCTTCGCGCAGGGCGCCCCGGTGCCGAACGTCAATGATTGCACGTTCATCCGCGATCCGATCGCCCTGCGCGACTGCATCGACCTGTATCAGGGCCAGCGCCTCGCCCCGGGGCCCCGCTCCGCCGGCCTCCAGGCCGTGCCGAAGCTCGACGAGTCCCTGATCGCGGCGGCCGGCCCGATCGAGGCGTCGCCCCGCTCGATCCGTCGCGGCCGGTCGGCGCGTAGGCCGGTCCCGCCGGAACCGGCGAATCCCGTCGCGATCCCGCAAGTGACACCGTCACAGTCTCAATAGACTGTCTGCTCAGTAGACGGCCTGCACGATGCAGGCGCTGCCGGCGGCGTGGAGGGTGGCGCAGAGGCCCCTTTCGGAGCGCGGCTCGGGCGCGGAACGGGTGGCGCGCGCCGGGTGGCCCAGGCCCGGCGTCGTCGCGGCCGCGCGGACCCGAAGGGCCTGGCGGTCGCGCGGCGCGGTCGAGGCCCAGCGCGCGGGCCGGGCCGGATTGGCCGTCGCGTGCCAGGCCGGGCCCCACAACGCGCCCCCCGTCGTTCCCCAAGCCGCGGCCGGGCCCAGGGTCGCCGCCGGGCCCAGGGTCGCGGGTCTGCCCAAGGTTGCGGCCGCTCCTAGGGCCGCGGCCCAGGCCGTGCCGCCCATCGGCCGGCTCGCGGTCGACAGAAGGGCGGCGCCCGGCGGGACCCACTCCTCGACGGCCCGGCCGGTGATCTGCCGGACGTAGTTCTGCGTCTCCATCGGCAGGGCCGAGCGCCCGTCGAGCCAGTTCCGCACCCGTTGCGGGCCGGCATTGTAGGCCGCCGCGGCGAGGCCGAGATTGCCGAACCGGGTCTGGTGCTCGCGGAGCAGGGCGGCGGATTTCGGGATCGCCTCGCTCGGGTCGAAGGGGTCGCGCAGCCCGCGCTCGGCCGCGGTGTAGGGCATGAACTGGGCGATGCCCTGGGCGCCGGCCCGGCTCACCGCCCGGGGATCGAGGCCGCTCTCCTGGCGCAGGAGGCGCAGGAAGAAATCGGGCGGCAGGTCGTTGGCGTGGGCGGCCACGATGATCAGGGCGCGGATGTCGTCCCTGCCCGGAAACAAGGGCGCCCAGGCGGGCTCGGGGAACGGGTTCGCCGGGCGGGCGACGATGACGAGGCCGTCGGCCGCCTCGATCCCGGCGAACGGGCCGCCGCGGGCGGCGGCCGGGTCCCGGTCGCTGGCCGCCCGCGCGGGCCCGCCGGGGCCGAGGGCCAGGATGAGAGCCGCCGCGAGACTCGCCGCGAGCGGGCGCTCCACAAGGCGGGCGATGCTGGCGAGCCCGGTCATGGCGGGGCGCTCCCGGTTGGTCTTCTCAGGACTTCGCCACGACCGGCCGGTCCGCCACCGGCACGGATTCGGGCTGGGCGAGCGGGGTCGGCTTGTCGCGCATCAGGTAATCCTCGATCAGCCGGGACGAGGCGGTCGGGTCGCGGAAGCGCCAGAGCTTCTTGCGGGCGCCCTCGAGGATCGTCGCGTAGACCGCGAGGTCGATCGCCTCGCGCACCGCCATCTGGGTCGGCTCGTTGCGCGTCACCCCGGCCTCGACCTGGAGGAGCTTGGCGACCGCGACGTAGCGGTAGGCGTTGGCATTGAGGCCGACCGAGTAGATTGTCTTCGTCACCGTGACGCTGTTGAGCACCTCGCCGGTCTGGACCGAGACGATGCGCATCGCCACCGTGACCTCGTCGCGGCGGTAGCGCGTGTCGCTGCCGATGCCGAGCAGGTTGGCGCCCGCCCCGCCGGTGACCGTGTTGGCGTCGTAGCCGATGATGCCGCCCTCGACGATCAGGCCTGCGAAGCGGATCGGCGGCAACGGCTTGGCGTCGGTTCCCTCGAATTCCTGGCGCGTCGCCCGGATGAGCTGGCGCTCTTGGAGCAGGTTGGCGAGGCCCGTCCGCTCGACCACCGAGAACCACCGCCCGCCGCCGGCCCGGCGCAGGGCGTCGACCACGAAGGCGCCCCCGCCCTGGGTCACGGCGCGGGAATACTCGGCGATGTTGTCGTTGGGCTTGTTCTGCCCGGTCAGGTCGGGAAAGCTGTAGATCGCGACGTCGATCTTGCGCGCCGGCGGCGGCAGCGTCTCGAGGTTGAGGTCCGTCGGCGACGGCGTCGTCACCACGGGCGCCTCGGCGAGCGGCTCGCGGATCCAGGTCGTGCCGCAGCCCGCCAGGGCCGGGGCGAGGAGGGCCGCGCAGGCGGCGCCGAGCCGCCACTGCCGGATGGCGCGGAGCCGGCGCCGCGACGCGAGAGATGCGATCATGATCGGGCTGCGGCGTCAGGGCGCGCCGGAGAGCGGGGCCGCGCCCGATCCGCCGCTGAGGGTCGCCGTCGCCGGCACTACCACCGTCGTCGTCGTCGCGCCGTCGAAGATCTGGAGCTGGATGTTGGTGCCGACCCGCTGGAACGTCACGGTCGAGCCGCCGAAGCTGTAGCTGCCGCTCTGCTGCGCGTTCTCGCCGAAGATCGCCTGCGTGATCTGGTTGGCGAGCGAGCCGTAGATCTGGGCCTGGAGCTGCTGCGAGAAGATCTGGCCGGGCGTCGTCCCGGTCGCGCTGCTCTGCTGGGCCGAGAAGAGCTGCTGCAGGCGCTGCGCGCGCCGCGCGGCGTCGTTCTGCGCCGTGGCCTCGGCCTGCAGCCAGGCCCCGTTCAGCGGGCTGCCGCCGAAGGACGGGTTGACCGGCTGGTAGACGAGGCTGCCGGCCTGCGTCGCGCCGGCGAGCGTCGCGAGAGCAAGAGCCGCGAAGGTCTGGGCCAAGGGCCCGGTGAGCGTGATCCGGAGCATGGTTCTACTTGCGTGAGACCGAGACGCTGCCGCCGTTGCCGACTTGCGTGATGCTGATGGGCAGCGGATTGTTGCCCTGCTGCTGCGCCGTGATGGTGTTGCTGTCGCCGCGCACCGTCACGGTCGCGGCCGCGCCGTTGCCGTCCTGGCGGGTTCCGACGGTGTTGGTGTTGCCGAACACCGTGACGCTCGACTGGTTGAAGTTGCCGGACTGCTCTTGCGTCACGGTGTTCCGGGCCCCCATGATGCTCTGGAACGCCGCGTTGGCATTGCCCGACATATCGACCGTCGAGGTGTTGCCGATGCCGGACTGGAGGACGCGGGCCTGGCTGCCGGCCGGCACGGCGGGGAGCGCGGGGCCCGGGGACATCAGCGTGATGCCGGATTGGCTGCTCAGGATGTAGTCGGCCTCCTGGATCGCCGGACGGGAGACGCCCGCATCTGGCCGGATCGTCCGGACCTGGACCTGATCGATGGTCACGCGATCCTGCGCCGCCGCCGGGGTCACAGTCGCTCCGACACAAGCGGCCAGCAGGAGCCCGGCTGGGCTGCCGCGAGTTCCATGACCGATCATGCCCCCTCCCGATCTTCGCTGTCTGTGATCAAATCATCGCTTCCAGGCGATGTATAGATGTCGTGATCTGTTTGTGCGTGTGAATCTGCTCCTGTTGCCGTCTTGACACATTCGCGGCTTGATTGGAGACGTGTTGCGCATTTAGTTCAGGGATACCCTTGGTCACCGTGTGCATGCAGATAGAAGAAGAGATTGCCGCGAAAGCAAAGCCGATCTGGACCGCCGGATCGAAAGGTGGCGGCGGTGGCGCGATGCTCGCCGGTTACAGCGAATCGGTACGCTGGTGGCCGCAGCGGACGGTCGTGCCGTTGAACGCGATCCGGGCATCGAGGACGAGCTCGCCCGCCGGGGCGACGCTCACTAGGACCTGGCCGAAGCCGCGGGTCTCGCCGGCGCCGGTCGCGAAGCCGCCGGCCTGCTCCATCACCGCCGATCCGGCCGCGTCCGATTTGCGGACCTGGAGGCTGTAGCGCCCCGACAGCGCCTCGGACGTCGTGATCCGCACGGCGATCCGGGCTCCGTCCAGGGAGCGGCTCTCGACGACGATGCAGGTCGCCGGGCCCGCCGCGGGCAGGTCGATGGTGGGCATCGCTCGGCCTCCTCGTGCATCGGCCTCGCCGGCCCGATGGTGCAGTCCCGGGACGAAAGGCCAGCCCTGGCGGGCTGGCCAAGTCCCTCGTCTCTCTCGTCCGCCCGCGTGCCTCGGAGCGGCGACCGGAATCGCCGCCCCAGGGCCTTGCGGGCCGCTGGTGCTCAGCGCTGGCGGATGGTCACGCTGTTGTTGTTGCCGGCCTGGGCGAAGAGGGCGTTGGACGAGGAGAGGCCGTTCTGGAGGACCGAGGCGGAGTTTCCGACGCCGTACTGGTAGCCGCCGGCGCCGACGCCCGCCGTTCCGAACTGGGTGATGCCGGCAGTATTGTAGCTTCCGATCTGCAGCAAGCCCGCGTAGTTGTACGTGCCGGACTGCTCGATGGCACCGCTGTTGTTGTTCCCCTGCTGCACCACAACGGCATAGGCGTTGATGGCCGTGCTGTTCTGGCGGATCTGGGCCGTGTTGCTATCGCCGAACTGGAACAGGCCGGCGTAGGTGTTGTTGGCGTTGGCTTCGGTGATGATCGAGCCGGTGTTGCCGTCGCCGCGCTGCTGGAACTGGGCGACACCATTGCCGCCGCCCTGATTCACGTAGACCTTGTTGCCGTCGCCGCGCTGGAACGAACCGCCGCTGGTCGGGTTAAAAATAAAAGTATCGCGAAAATAATTACCGGAGGAAGTCACGACGGAATTGTTGGATCCGGGCTGGATGATATTCAGTTCGTTATTATTGCCGTTCTGCAGAACAGAATTCACATTGGTGAAGGCGTCGTTGCCGTTGTTTTCTGTAATATTGGCGGCGGAAAGATCGATGGTGTTGTTCAGGTAACCGGCCTTGTTGTTCTGGCCGATCGTCTGATCGATCGTCGCTTTGTTGGTGCCGCCACGCTGGACGACGATGGCCTCGTTGACCGTGGGGGCGCTGCTCAGCACAGGAGAGATCGCCTGCTGCGCCGAGGCAGTACCGGCGAAAGCGACCGCGAACAGCGCAACGGAGCCGAGAAGAACGGACTTGGACATGACGACACTCCCTTGATCAGTCTATGCTGAGTTGAATTTAGGCTTCGGCCTGCGCGCATCGATCGCTTCATTGCGACTTAACGCTTCGTTTACCTACACACGCCGGACCCGTCTGATCAAGCAGGCGCCATGGTCGAAAAAACTCAATCTACGTGCGTACTTCATCAATCAAAGGTTGGTATTTCGGGTCGACGGCCGACCGTTCGAGCACGAACAATCGGTAGACGATTCAATGGTTTAGCTCTTCCGACCGGCTCGTCTCTGGCTCGGCGACCGCGATGACCTGATCTGGTCTCATCGTTCGAATGATCCCCCGATTACAACTTTGTGCTATTTTTGCAACCTGCCGCCTACTTCGAAAGGGGTAGGGCTTGATCCGACCGGTGAAGGTGGCAGTGTGTGTCATGGCTTGTATTGACGGTCGTTCCGGCCGCGGCTCGATTGTCGCCGGACCGGCAGAGCCGATGACGAACCATGAAGGCGCCCAGTCAAGGGCGTGGTGATCGGGGGAGAAGGGGATGCAGCGTCTTCGTCCAGCGCGCGGGAGCGCCCGGCTTCTCGTCGCGGTCGTCGGATTGGCAGGACCGGCCCTCGCGCAGACGGCGCCCCAGCCGGCATCGGCCGGCCTCGCCTCCCATCAGCAGGTTCAGGCCGGGCTCGCCGCCGGCCAGCCGGCCCAAGCCGCGGCCCCTGCCCAAGCCGCCGCTCCGGCCGCCGTGCCGCCGCAGCCGGCGCCCGGCTGTGATTCCGCCTGCGTGCGGGCGAATTCCGAGACGGCCGCCCAGCTCTGCGCGCCCCGCGTCGAGGCGGAGGCGCCGACGGATTTCGAGTGGGTCAGCCGGCCGTTCGCCAAGATCTTCCAGCAGGCCGAAGCGCCGGAGGGCGCCTCGACCCTGGTGCGCTACCGGGGCGACTCGATCCGCTTCCTGAGCCCGCAGAAGGACTGGGTCCGCGTCACCTACGAGTGCGGCTTCGACGCCGGCAAGCGCGCGGTGGAGTACGTCCGGGTCCGCCTCGGCCGCCTCGACAAGGCGGCGCCGGCGGCCCCGGCGCAGGCGCAGCAGGCGAGCCCGCCGGCGCAGGGCCGCGCGCCGCAGCCGGGCCAGGCCCGGACGGCGCAGGCCGCTCCCGTGATGCCGGCGAGCCAGCAGGTCGCCACCGCGGCGCCGGTGCCGAAGCGGATCCGTCCCTCGGAGCCGAGCGAGATCGAAATCCGGCAAGTGGATACCCGCGCGAAGTCGGCGCGCCCGTGAGCGGGGCCGGACCGGAATCCCGGACCGGGCGGGCGGCCGCGCGGGGGCGGACCGTGCTCCTGCTGCTGCCGCTGCTCGCGACCGGCTCCCTCGCGCAGACGAGCCCCACCAGCGTGAACGACTGCACGCTCCTGCCCGATCCCGGCGCGCTGCGGCGCTGCCTGGATCAAGTCGAGGGGCGGGTCGCCAATCCGGCAGGGCTGCCCGGCGCGTCGGCCGCGTCGGCCCTCGACGCGGTGGCCCCGGCCCGGGCGCAGCCCCGCGGCGCGGCGGATCCGTCGCCGCCGGCGCGCCGTCAGGATGATTTCCTCAAGGACAAGGCCGCGCCGTGGGACGGCCCCGCCCCGGGCCGCGCCGTCATCGACCTGCGCTGAAGCCCGGGACGGCCTTCCTGCCCTTGCGCGGTCGGGCGACGACCACGCGCTACAGGAACGGCGCCGGATCCTTCGGGTCGCGCGCCGGCTTCACGTCGCGCCGGTTCCACCACCCGCCGCCGAGCGCCTGGAACAGGGCCGCCGTGTCCGCGTACTGGTTGGCCTGCGCCTGGGCCTGGGTCACCACGGCCTGGAGGTAGGCCGACTGGGTGATGAGCAACGAGGCGCTGCTGACCGCGCCGAGGCCGAACTGCTTGCGCACCAGCTCCACGCTCTGCCGGCTCGCCGTGGCGGCGGCGTTGGCGGCCGCCACGGCGCGGCCGTCGGCCTGGAGGGCGCGCAGGGCATCGGCGACGTTCTGGTAGGCGGTGATGACGGTGGCGCGGTACTGCGCCTGCGCCGCAACCAGCGTCTCCTCCGCCGCCTGCTGGCGCCGGAAGAGGGTGCCGCCGTCGAAGAGCGGCTGGGCCACCGCGCCGGCGATGGTCCAGAGGCTGGCGGCCGGGTTGAGCAGGGCGGCGAAGTTGGTTGCGCTGGCGCCGACCGCGCCCGAGATTGTGAATTGCGGCAGGCGGTTCGCCACCGCGACGCCGACCTGGGCGCTCGCGGCGTGGACCGCGGCTTCCGCGGCCTTCACGTCCGGGCGCTGCTCGATCAGCCGCGAGGGCAGGCTCACCGGTAGGGTGCGGGGCAGGTGCAGCGAGGCGAGGGTGAAGGTCTGGCTCACCTCCTCGCTCGGGAAGCGGCCGGCGAGCGCCGTCAGCAGGTTGCGCTGCTGCGCCAGCGCACGCTGCAAGGGCGGCAGCAATTGCTGCGACTGGGCCAGGAGGGCCGTCTGCTGCACCACGTCGGCACCCGCGACCTGACCGGCATTCTGCTGCTTGGTGATCAGGGTCAGGAGGTCGGTCTGGGCCTGGATCACCTTCTCGGTCGCGGCGATCTGGGCCCGCAGGGAGGCTTCCTGGATCGCCGCCGCGACGACGTTGGAACTCAGCGTGAGGTAGGCCGCCTCCAGCTGCCAGAGCTGGCCCTCGGCCTGCGCCGCCTGCGATTCCAGGGCGCGACGGGTGCCGCCGAACACGTCGGGGGCGAAGCTCACCGTCACCTGCGGGGTGACGAGGCTGTAGAGCAGCGAATTGTCGTTCAACGGCGATTGCAGGTCGCCGCCCGGGGCCTTGTTGTACGAGGATTGCGCCCCGAAGCCGACCTGCGGGAAGAGCGCGCCGCGCTGCGCCTCCGTGGTGGCCCGCGCCGCCCGCAAGGAGGCCTGGGCCGCCTCGAGGTTCGGGTTGCGGGCCAGCGCCTCGGTCACCAGGCTGTTGAGGGCTTTCGAGCGAAACAGCGTCCACCACTCGCCCGGCACGTCGCGCCCGGTCGCGAAGGTCTGGCTGAGCGCGCCGTTGCGGCGGTTCTCGGCGCTGGTGTCCGGGTTGCGCAAGCCCTCCCTGGTGTAGCGGGAGACCGGCGGCGGCGTCGCGCCCTGGAAATCGGGCCCGACCATGCAGGCCGAGGCCGAGGCGGCCGCGAGCGCCGCCGCCAGGATGCGGGCCGCGGTGCGCGCGGCGGGGCGGGGTCCCGCCTCGTCGCCCGAGCCAACGTCGCCCGGATCGGTCTCGTCCGGGTCCGGGCCGTCCGTCACCGTGCGCTCCGCCGAGGACACGGCAGAGGCGGCGCGCGGGGCCGTGATCGCGGTCGAGAGGCGCAGGAGGGCGCGCATGGATGAGGGCATGCTGGCGGAGGCGGGGGAGAGCGTGTCGGGTCGGGACAGCATCTAGCTCACTCCGCCGGCTCGGGCTGTCGCGCCGGGGCGACAGGCACCCGCGGACGGTGGCGCGAGAAGGCCGCGATCAGCACCGGCAGCACCACCAGGATCAGGATCGGCGCGAGCAGGATGCCGCCCACCACCACCAGCGCCAGGGGCTTCTGCACCTGCGAGCCGATGCCGGTCGAGACGGCTGCCGGCAGCAGGCCGACGCAGGCCGCGACGCAGGTCATCATCACCGGGCGCATCCGCACGTCGGCGGCGTGGTGGATGGCTTCGGCCCGCGCCCAGCCCTCGTCCATCAGCTGGTTGCAGTAGGAGAGCAGGATCACGCCCTCCATGGTCGAGATGCCGAACAGCGCGATGAAGCCGATCGCCGCCGAGACCGAGAACGCCGTGCCGGTGAGCACCAGCGCGAAGATGCCGCCGATCAGCGCCATCGGGATCACGCTCAAGGTCAGCAGCGTGTCGGTGAGCGAGGCGAAGTTGACGTAGAGCAGGAGCGCGATCAGCCCGATCGTCACCGGCACCACGAGCTTGAGGCGCGCGATCGCGCCCTGGAGGTTGGTGAACTCGCCGACCCATTCGAGGTGGTAGCCGGCCGGCAGCTCGACCTGCTCGGCGACGCGGCGTTGCGCCTCGATCACCGCGCCGCCGAGGTCGCGCCCGCGCACGCTGAACTTGACCGGGATGTAGCGCTCCTGGTTCTCGCGGTAGATGAAGGCGGCGCCTGAGACGAGATGGACCTGGGCGATCTCCGAGAGCGGCACCTGCATCACCCCGCCGCTCGGAGTCGTCACCCCGACCGTGATGTTGCGGATGGTCTCCAGCGAGCGGCGGTATTCCGGCGCCAGCCGCACCCGCATCGGGAAGTGGCGGTCGCTGCCGTACTCGTAGAGGTCGCCGGCGGCCTGGCCGCCGATCGCCGCCGAGATCGTGGTGGCGATGTCGCCGGGAGCCAGGCCGTAGCGGGCGGCCCGCGCCCGGTCGATGTCGATCCGCACCGTCGGCTGGCCGAGCGAGGTGAACACCGCCAGATCCGTCACCCCGGGGATCGTCGCCAGGGCCGCCTTCACCTCGTTGGCGGTGCGGGTGATCTGTTCGAGGTCGGTGCCGTAGATCTTGACCGAGTTCTCGCCCTTCACGCCCGAGGCCGCCTCCTGGACGTTGTCCTGGATGTATTGCGAGAAGTTGAACTCGATGCCGGGCAGCTCCTCGCGCAGGCGCGCCGAGATCTCGTCGATCAGCTTCTCCTTGGTGAGGCCGGGCCGCCACTGGTCGGCGGGCTTCAGGGGCGCGAAGATCTCGACGTTGAAGAAGCCTGTGGCGTCGGTGCCGTCGTCGGGCCGGCCCTGGTGCGAGACGACCGTGGTCACCTCCGGGTAGGAGCCGATCAGCTTGCGCATCCGCTCGACGTAAGGGTTGCCGGCCTCCAGCGAGATTGAGGCCGGCATCGTGCCGCGGATGTAGAGGTTGCCCTCTTCCAGCGTCGGCAGGAACTCGAGGCCGAGTGTGCGCATCGCCACGCCCGTGCAGCCGAGCATCGCCAGCGTCATCAGGATGGTCAGGACCCGGTTGTTCAGGGTGAAGCCCTGGAGCGGCCGAAAGAGCGCCCGCAGGATCTTCACCACGATGGTGTCCCGCTCCTCGACGTGGTTCGGCAGGATGAGCGCCGAGAGCGCCGGCGACACCGTGTAGGTGGCGAGCAATCCCCCGACCAGCGCGTAGGCGTAGGTCTTCGCCATCGGCCCGAAGATGTGGCCCTCGACGCCGGTCAGGGTGAAGAGCGGCAGGAAGCCCACGATGATGATCGAGGCGGAGAAGAAGATCGCCCGGTTGACCTCGCGCGCGGCCGACGCGATCAGCCCGAGCTTGACCCCGCTGCCGGTTTTCGTCGGTCCCTTGTGCTCGGCGAGGTGGCGAAAAATGTTCTCCACCATGATCACCGTCGCGTCGACGATGAGGCCGAAATCGATCGCGCCGAGGGACAGAAGGTTTGCGGATTCGCCCCGCGCCACCATGATGGTGATGGCGAAGCCCAGGGCGAACGGGATGGTGGCGGCGACGATGATCGCGCTCTTCAGACTGCCGAGGAAGAGCCACTGCACCAGGAACACCAGCACCACGCCGAAGACGAGGTTGTGCATCACCGTGTGGGTGGTGGTGTGGATGAGCGCGCTGCGGTCGTAGAGCGGCACCACCTGCACGCCGGGCGGCAGGATGCCGGACGCGTTGATCTTCTGGATCTCGGCCTCGACCCGCTGGATCGTCGGCAGGCTCTGGCCGCCGCGGCTCAAGAGCACGATGCCCTCGACGATGTCGCCGTTATTCTCGTGGCCGACCATGCCGAGGCGCGGCGCGTTGCTGACCGACACCTCGGCGACGTCGCGCACCAGCACCGGCACGCCGTTGACCTGCGTGATCATGGTGTTGCGGATGTCGTCCATGTCGCGGATCAACCCGATGCCGCGCACCACCGCCGATTGCTCACCGACATTGAGGGTCTGGCCACCAACATTGGTGCTCGAATTGTTGAGCGCCGTGACGAGCTGGACCAGGGTGAGCCCCTGCGCCTGGAGCTTGCGCAGGTCGACCGCGACCTCGAACTCCTTGGTCTTGCCGCCGAAGGCCGAGACGTCGACGACGCCGGGAATCGCCTTGAAGCGGCGCTGCAGCACCCAGTCCTGCAGGGTCTTCAGGTCGGTGGAGGAGAAGCCCGGCGGGCCCGCCACCTGGTAGCGCATGATCTCGCCGATCGGGCTCGTCGGCGAGATCTGCGGCTGGGCGTTGTTCGGCAGCGGTGCCAGCTGCGACAGCCGGTTGAGGACGCGCTGGAGCGCCTCCTGGTAGGTGAAGTCGTAGGTGAACTGGATCTTCACGTCCGAGAGGCCGAAGACCGAGATCGTCCGCGTCACCGTGGCGTTGGGGATGCCGGCGAGCTGCACCTCCAGCGGGATGGTGATGTAGCGCTCGATCTCCTCGGCCGACTGGCCCGGATTCTGGGTGATGACGTCGACGAGCGGCGGCACCGGGTCCGGATAGGCCTCGATGTTGAGCTGCTGGAAGCTCGCGTAGCCGATCCCGAGCATCGCGATGAAGAGGAGCAGCACCAGCACCCGCTGGCGCAGGGCGAAGTCGATCAGGCGGTTCATGGTGCCCCTCTCGCGGGGTTTGGAATCACGGGCTCGCGGAAGCCGAACTCGGGAGGATGGGAATCAGGAAGCTTTGTCGCCGGAGGCGGCGCGGTCGATGAACAGGCTGCCGCGGGTCACCACCCGCTCGCCGACCGTCAGCCCGGCGACGACCTGGACGAGGCCGCCGCCGGAGAGGCCGAGGGTGACGTTCCGCGACGCGATGGTGCCGTCCGGCCGCTCGACCCAGACCCGGGCCCGGGCGCCCTCGTAGACGATCGCGGAAGCGGGAATCGCCGGGGCGCTCTCGTCGCGGCCGGTCAGGATCGTGAAGGTCGCGAACATCTCGGGCCGCAGCAGGCCCTCGGCATTGTCGATTTCGGCCCGCACCGGCAGGCGGCGCGTCGCCGGGTCGAGGGAGGCCGCCATGTAGCCGATCTTCGCCTTGAACACCCGGTCGGGGAAGCCGATCACGCTGGCTTCGAGCTCCTGGCCGAGCTTGATCCGCGGCACCTCGCTCTCGCGCACGTTGGCGACGAGCCACACCGTCGAGAGGTCGCCGATGACGAAGGCCGGGTCGCTGCCTGCGGCGAGGTACTGGCCGAGGCCCACCTTGCGCTGCACGATGGTGCCGGCGATCGGGGCGCGGATCTCGGTCTCGGGGCTCATCGCGCCGCTCTTGGCGAAAGCGTCGATCTCGGCATCCGACTTGCCGAGGATGCGCAGGCGGTTGCGCACCGCCTGCAATGCGGCTTCCGCCGAGCGCTGGTCGCTCTGCGCCGCGATCACGTCGTTCTGGGCCTGCTGCCAGTCCTTCAGCGCCACCGCCTTGGCCTGGAACAGCTCCTGGAGCCGGGCCGCCACGGTCTGGTTGAGCTTGAGCAGGGCCTGGTTCTTGGCGAGGGCGTTCGTCGCCGCCTGGAAGTCGTTGAGGGCCGAGACCATGTCGGCGGCCTCCAGGGTGAACAGGACCTGGTTGGCCTTCACCCGGTCGCCAGCCCGGACCATCACCTTGGTCACCCGGCCCGCATAGGGCGTGTAGACCGGGACGTTGTCGTCCTCGTTGACGGTGATGCGCCCCTCGGCGAACCCTTCCGGCCGGAAGTCGCGGGCCTGCACGGTCTCGATGCCGAAGCTCGCGCGCTGCTGCTTGCTCGGCCGGAAGACAGGAGGAGCCGTGGTCTCGCCGGCCTCGGGCGCCTGGCCCTCGACCCCCTGGCGCTGCACCAGGAGGTCCTCCAGGCGCTCGCGGACGGGCGCGAGGGCGGGCACATACCCAATCGCGGCGCCCGCGCCCGCGAGAACGAGGATGGTGACGACCCAGCCGAGGCCGCCGCGCCGCCGCGCCGCCCGGGAGGTCACAGGCTCCTTGGTCAGAGGGTTGTTGGTGTCCATCGCGCGCCGACCAATCGCAGGGGCGGTGCGGCCGGGTCCTAGGGACCGCTGGCTTCCCACCCTGCGACGGGGCGGCGTCCGAGCGGTTCCGGGCCGGCCGACCGACCCCTGTCTGTGCCTCGAATCCGGGATCTCCCGGGTGTCCTGCCCTGTCCCTGCGTCAGATCCATGACAGCGACGGACGGCGAAGCAGAATCCGGGCCGGGGCGCCGCGCCTCGCGGACGGCGCCCCGTGGCGTCTCTAGGCGAGCAAAACAAGGCCAAGTCAAGGATGACCTGAGGCCCCTCCACCCGCAGCGGAGGCATGGGTCCGTACCCCGGCCGGACGGTGGTCGAACGGGAAAAATATTATCGATGTGAAGGCTTTGGACCTCTCGAAAGAATATTTTCCGCGACGGGGATTAATCCGTTCGGACGAGATGATCGGCGCCTGTTAGACCGTGTGGCATCAGTCCGGCGCCTTGACCCAGGGGAGGGTGCGACCAACTCTTCATGGTCCGGCGCGGGGGTCCCGCGCGCTTAAAGGCCGATGATCCCTCCGATGCCCCGCTCCTCCGTCCGCGACCCGATTCTCCACAGCACGCCGATCGCCGAGCTGCGCCCGACGCAGATGACGGTCGGCTACCGGGAGGTGGCGGCCAAGCGCCGGCGCTGGCGCGAGATCGACGACAAGGATCGCGAGGCGTTCCTCGGCTCGCACATGATCCCGGTCCTGCTCGGGCCGAAGAAGCGCCGCTACGTCATCGACCACCACCACCTCGCCCGCGCGCTGCAGGAGGAGGGGGTCGCGAGCGTGTTCACCTTCGTGGTGGCCGACCTGCACCACCTCGAGAAGGACGCGTTCTGGATCGTCGCCGACCACCGCGCCTGGGTCCACCCCTACGATGCGGACGGCGTGCGCCGTGACGTCGGCGACCTGCCGAAGAGCATCGCGGACCTCGCCGATGACCCCTTCCGCAGCCTCGCCGGCGAGCTGCGCCGCGCCGGAGGCTTCGCCAAGGACACGACGCCGTTCAGCGAGTTCCTGTGGGCCGATTTCCTGCGCCGGCACATCAAGCGCAAGGACGTGAAGCAGGATTTCTCCGACGCCCTGGAGGAGGCCTTGTCGCTCGCCCGCTCCAAGGCGGCCGTGTACCTGCCGGGGTGGTGCGGGCCGCACGAGGATTGAAGCCTTCATCCGGCCGGAAGCATGTCCTCCACGTCATCCCGGGGCCGCGCAGCGGAACCCGGGATCCATAACCGCTGACGCGTCAGAAAAAGTCGGAACGCGCACCGCCTCGTCCGGCTCTGCCAGCGGTTATGGATCCCGGGTTCCCAGCTGCGCCGGGCCCCGGGATGACGTGGAGAGATATCGATGGAAGGGCCCGCTTGCGGAAGGTCTCGGCTCACGCCCGCCGGTGCGCGAGGCGAGCGCCCCCTCCCATCAAGTTTATTTGCCGCAGGCCGCCACCCGGCCTAACCTTCCGACCGGCGCGAGGGGCGTCGCGCCGGTACGGGGGACCTCCGTCATGTTCGACTCGCTTTTGAAGAGCATGGGTGCCGATCCGGTCGACAACGAGACCCACTTCTACAAGTTCACCCCGAAGCCCGACATCACGGCCTACGAGCTCGCCCTGATCCTGCGGCGCTTCGGGGCGCTCACGGCTGGGGCGGCGCCGCTGCATGGCGTGATGCTGATGCCGTGGGAAACCCTGGAGGACGAGTACGCCCGCCACTTCGAGCTGGCGCCGCACGGCATGTTCCAGGGTTGATCCGACCCGTCTGATCCGTCGGGCTCAGAACCACCGGCCGCGCCACGCCGTTCCGCTTCGCTGCGGTGCTGCTGCAACACTCGGTTTACCATTCCGTCCGATGGTCGGGGCTGGTGAACGAGGGGCCCTTCAAGCCATGATGTCCCGTGCGGAACGCTCGCATCTCGGCGACTGGTGGTGGACCGTCGACCGGGCGCTGCTCGCCGGCCTCGGCGTGCTGATGACGGCCGGCCTGGTCTTCCTGATGGCCGGAGGACCGCCGGTGGCCGAGCGCCTCGGCCTGCCGACCTTCCATTTCCTCAACCGGCAGGTGATGTACCTGCTGCCGACGATCGCCCTGATCCTGGCGGTGTCGTTCCTGTCCCTGCGCCACATCCGGCGCATGGCGCTGGTGACCTACAGCCTCGGCATCGTGCTGTGCATCGCGGCCACCAAGTACGGGCCGGAGATCAAGGGCGCGCATCGCTGGATCCAGTTCGGCCCGATCGGCGTCCAGCCCTCCGAGTTCGTCAAGCCCGCCTTCGTGATCCTGGCCGCCTGGGCCTTCGCGGAGGGCGCGCGCCGGCGCGACATGCCGGGCGGCAGCCTCGCGGTGCTGCTCCTGCCGATGACCATCGTGCCCCTGATCCTGCAGCCGGATTTCGGCCAGACCATGCTGGTCACCATGGTGTGGTGCTGCATGGTGTTCGTCGCCGGGCTGCACTGGTTCTGGGTCGGCGGCCTCGGCGGGGCCGGCCTCATCGGGGTCGCGGCCGCCTACGAGTTCCTGCCCCACGTGCGGGCCCGCATCCAGCGCTTCATGGACAAGGATTCGGGCGACAACTTCCAGACCTTCTGGTCGCAGGAATCGTTCAATTCCGGCGGCTGGCTCGGCACCGGCCCGGGCGAGGGCGTCGCCAAGCGCCACCTGCCCGACGCGCATACCGACTTCATCTTCTCGGTGGCGGGCGAGGAGTTCGGCGTCATCGTCTGCATCGGCATCGTGCTGCTGTTCGCCTTCATCGTGATGCGCGGCCTGATGCTGGCGCGGCGCAGCGACGACATCTTCTGCCGGCTCGCCATCACCGGGCTCACCGCCCTGTTCGGCCTCCAGGCCTGCATCAACATGGCGGTGAACACCCGGATGATGCCGGCCAAGGGCATGACCCTGCCGTTCATCTCCTATGGCGGCTCGTCGCTGATCTCGCTCGCCCTCGGGATGGGCTTCCTCGTCGCCCTGACCCGGCGCCGGCCGCGCACCACGCTCCTCAACCGCGACGAGGGTGCGGCGCACTAAAACCATCCGAGGGGTGACCGCGGGGGTCTGCCGTGACACATGGGGCCCCTCGACGCCGATTCCTGACCGGAGACCGCATGCCCGTCCCCCGCACCCCGGCCGCCCGATGACCGTCGCCCAGCCCCTCGTCCTGCTCGCCGCCGGCGGCACCGGCGGCCACCTGTTCCCGGCCGAGGCCCTGGCGTTGCGCCTGCGCGAGCGCGGCATCCGGGTCGTGCTCGCCACCGACAGCCGGGTCGCGGCCTTGTCGGGCGAGTTCCCGGCCGCCGAGATCGTGGCGGTGCCCTCCGCCACCCCGTCGAGCGGGCGCTCGCCCTTGCGCCGCGTGACCGCCTTCGCGACCCTCGGGCGCGGCTTCGCGGCGGCGCTCCGCGAGGTGCGCCGGCTCAACCCGGCGGTGGTCGTGGGCTTCGGCGGCTATCCCACCGTGCCGCCGCTGCTCGCCGCCCAGATGCTGCGGGTGCCGACCCTGCTGCACGAGCAGAACGCCGTGATGGGCCGCGCCAACGGCTTCTTGGCCCGCGGCGCCCGCGTGATCGCCACCGGTTTCCCCGAGGTGCGCGGCGTTCCGCCCAAGGCGACCGCGCGGCGCGTCCATACCGGCAACCCGGTCCGCCCGGCGGTGCTGGCGGCGGCCGAGATGCCCTATCCGGCCGTGGGTCCCGATGCCCCGCTCCAGCTCCTCGCCTTCGGCGGCAGCCAGGGCGCCCGGGTGATGAGCGACGTGGTGCCCGATGCCGTCGTGCGGCTGCCGGCCCCCTTGCGCGCCCGCCTGACGGTGATCCAGCAGGCGAGGTCCGAGGATCTCACCCGGGTGCAGGCGCTCTACGAGGGTGCGGGGCTCGCCGCCTTCACGGTGGCGCCGTTCTTCAAGGACCTGCCGGCCAAGATGGCCTCGTCCCACCTCGTCGTGGCGCGATCCGGCGCCTCGACGGTGGCGGAGCTGGCGGTGATCGGGCGGCCCGCGATCCTGGTGCCGCTGCCCGGCTCCCTCGACCAGGACCAGGCGGCGAACGCCGCGGTGCTCGGCCGAATCGGCGCCGCCTTTCCCAGACCACAAACGGACTTCACCCCTGAGCGGCTGGCCGCCGATCTCGGCGCGCTGCTCGGCGATCCCGACCGGCTCACTCAGGCGGCGGCTGCCGCCAAGGGCGCCGGCCTGCCCGATGCCGCCGAGCGCCTCGCCGCCCTGGTGGTCGAGACAGCCCGTGCGGCCCGCTAGCGGCCGCCGACACAACATGCTGGCCCGTTAGCGGCCGCCCATAGACACTATCGGCCCGCCAGGGCCTGTCACCGAACAAGAAGACTTGAAGGACCCCGACTCCATGAAGCTGCCGAACAAGCTCGGACCCATCCACTTCATCGGCATCGGCGGCATCGGCATGTCCGGCATCGCCGAGGTGATGCACAATCTCGGCTACACGGTGCAGGGCTCGGACGCGTCCGACAATGCCAATGTCCGCCGCCTGAACGAGAAGGGCATCCGCACCTTCGTGGGCCACCGGGCCGAGAACCTGGCCGACGCCGCCCTGGTGGTGGTCTCGACTGCGATCCGCCGCGACAACCCGGAGCTGGTCTCCGCCCGCGAGCGCCGCCTGCCGGTGGTGCGCCGGGCCGAGATGCTGGCCGAGCTGATGCGCTTCAAGTCCTGCGTCGCGGTGGCCGGCACCCACGGCAAGACCACCACGACCTCCCTCGTCGCCACCCTGTTGGACGCCGGCGACCTCGACCCCACGGTCATCAACGGCGGCATCATCAACGCCTACGGCACCAACGCCCGCATGGGCGAGGGCGACTGGATGGTGGTGGAGGCCGACGAATCCGACGGCACCTTCCTGAAGCTGCCGGCCGACATCGCGATCGTCACCAACATCGACCCCGAGCACCTCGACCATTTCGGCTCGTTCGACGCGATCAAGGACGCCTTCCGCGCCTTCATTGACAACATCCCGTTCTACGGCTTCGCGGTGATGTGCATCGACCACCCGACGGTGCAGGACCTCGTCGGCCGCATCGAGGACCGGCGCATCGTCACCTACGGCGAGAACCCGCAGGCCGATGTCCGCCTGATCGACGTCGACCTGAAGGGCGGCCAGAGTCGGTTCCGGGTGATGATCCGCGACCGCCGCCCCGGCTTCCGGATGGAAATGGAAGACCTGGTCCTGCCGATGCCGGGCAAGCACAACGCGCTGAACGCCACCGCGGCGCTGGCGGTGGCGCACGAGCTCGGCGTGTCGCCCGACGCCATCCGCAAGGCGCTGGCGAATTTCGGCGGCGTCAAGCGGCGCTTCACCCGCACCGGCGAGTGGAACGGTGTGCAGATCTTCGACGATTACGGCCACCACCCGGTCGAGATCCGGGCGGTGCTCAAGGCCGCCCGCGCCTCGACCGACGGCTGCGTGATCGCGGTGGTGCAGCCCCACCGCTACTCGCGCCTCGCCTCGCTGTTCGACGATTTCTGCACCTGCTTCAACGACGCCGACACGGTGATCGTCGCCCCGGTCTACGCCGCCGGCGAGGCGCCGATCGAGGGCATCGACCGCGACGCGCTCGTGGCGGGCTTGACCTCCCGCGGCCACCGCAACGCCATCGCGCTCGAGCGCACCGAGGACCTGGCCGGCATCGTCGGCGGGCTCGCGGGTCCGGGCGACTACGTGGTGTGCTTGGGCGCCGGCAACATCACCCAATGGGCCTACGCGCTCCCAGGCGAACTCGCCTCGGGCGGCGAGAAGGCGGCGTGAGGCGCTGACGCACGGATGCGTGGCCCCGACGATCCCGGTACGGCGCGGGCCCGCACGCTGCGGCGGGCCCAGACCGATGCCGAGCGGGCGCTCTGGTCGCGCCTGCGCGACCGGCGCCTGACGGAAGCCAAGTTCGTGCGTCAGTTGCCGATCGGCCGCTATTTCGCGGACTTCGCTTGCCGCGAGGCGAAGCTCGTCGTCGAACTCGACGGCAGCCAGCACGCCGAAAGCGGCTACGACCGCGAGCGTGACGCTTGGTTGGCTTCACAGGGCTGGCGCGTGCTCCGGTTCTGGAATGGCGAGGTCGCGCGCAACCTGACCGGTGTCCTCGAAACCATCCTGGCCTCCATCATGGAGCGCCGCCCCTCCTCTCCCCGCGAGTGGCAGGGCTGTCCGGGGAAAGCCGAAGCGCGGGCTTCCCCTCTCCCCGCGGGCGGGGAGAGGGCCGTGTCGCCGTCCAGGGGACACGGCAAGCGCAGGCGAAGCCGGAGCGAGGGTGAGGGGGTCTCGACGAGTGAGACTCATCCGGAAACACCCCCTCACCCCCGCCCTGCGGGCTTGCCAAACCCTCTGAACGAGGGTTCGGCCCTCTCCCCGCCCGCGGGGAGAGGAGAGAGCCTGCGCCTTTTCCTGTCTCCGGACAGCCCCGCCGCGTGCGGAGAGGGGCATCCTGCATCATCCCGAACGGATCCATGACGACCTCCGCCGCCATCCTCGCCGCCCTGGAGCCCGCGCGCTTGCGCGGCCGCCTCCTGCCCGACCATCCGCTCGCCGACCTGACCTGGTTCCGGGTCGGGGGGCCGGCCGACATGCTGTTCACGCCCGCCGACGAGGAGGACCTCGCCGCGGCGCTGGCCGCCCTGCCTCCGGACGTGCCCGTGACGGTGATCGGCCTCGGCTCGAACCTGATCGTGCGCGACGGTGGCGTGCCGGGGCTCGTCATCCGCCTCGGCGGCAAGGCCTTCGGGTCGATCGCGATCGAGGGCGAGACGATCCGGGCCGGCACGGCCGTGCCCGACATGAAGCTCGCCCGCGCGGCGGCCGAGGCCGGGCTCGAAGGTCTCGCCTTCTATCGCGGCATCCCGGGCTCGATCGGCGGGGCGCTCCGGATGAATGCCGGGGCGCATGGCGGCGAGACCACAGACGTGCTGGTCGAGGCCCGCGCCGTCGACCGCGCCGGCACCCTGCACGTCCTGTCCCAGCCTGAGATGGGCTTCGCCTACCGCCATTGCGCGGCGCCCGCCGACCTGATCTTCACCCAGGCGACCTATCGCGGCCGGCCCGGCGACCGGGCTGCGATCGAGGCCGAGATGGACCGGGTCACCGCGGCCCGGGAGGCGGCGCAGCCGATCCGCGAGCGCACCGGCGGCTCGACCTTCAAGAACCCGCCCGGGGGCAAGGCCTGGCAGCTCGTCGACGCCGCCGGCTGCCGCGGGCTCACCCGCGGCGGCGCGCAGGTGTCGGAGATGCACTGCAACTTCCTGATCAACCGCGGCGGCGCTACCGCGGCCGACATCGAGGGTCTGGGCGAGGAGGTGCGGACGCGGGTGCGCGCGACCTCCGGCGTCGAGCTGCACTGGGAGATCAAGCGCATCGGCGTCGCCGCGCGCTGATTCGCGAATCACCCCCGGCGGCGCCCGCCCGGGTCGCGACGGTAACCATATGGGCCGTCCCGGCCCCGCGCCGCCGCGGGACCGCTCGACCCCCGCCGGGACCGGTCCCGGCCCGCGGAACGGGCTCCCATTCTAGCCATTAAGCTATTGATAAATCGGCGTTTACCGGCTCCGATGCGATCCGCGGCCGGCCTGCCGCACCGGCGTGGCCCCTCGGCGCCGGGGCTGCGCGATCGCTGTGCGCCGGCCGAAAATTTTACCGGATATTTACCAGCGAGTTCGAGAGTTGGCGTTAACGGCGCATCAAGCACTTGGATGCCGGGCGTGAGCCGTGCCGACCCCTCGCGACGACGACATCCCGGCTCCGGCCGGTATGCCGGTGGTGCGGCGGAGCAGCACGGCGAGGCCCGGACGACCCGAGACCGCCATGCGCCGGAGATCGCAGCCCGTGCCGGGTATCGTTTTCGGTGAACTCGCCCCATGGATGGTGGTGGACGCTTCCCTGAGCCGCTGACCGACGCCGGCTATGCCGGCGAGGAGGCCGGCATGCCCGCTCCCCAGCCGGGGACGGCGCCGACCTGGGGCGGTCCCTCGCGCGACGCGCGGCTCGGCGACCTGCGCCACGGCGAGTCGCGTCTCGCCCGCGTCCTGCCGCGCTTCCTGCGCCCGCGGCGCGCCTCGGTGGCGGTGCCGATCGAGCGGCGGATGCCGCGCCATCTCGGGATGGGCCTGGCCTTCGGGTTCTTCGGCCTCGTCGCCGCGGCGGGCTTCGTGTCCGGCGGCGGCTACGCCGAGGTCTCGGCCCGCTACGGCACCCCCTTCGACATGGCCGCCCGCGCTCTGGGCTTCGGCCTCGACAAGGTCACGATCACCGGACTGGTCCAGCTGCGCTCGGCCGAGATCCTGAAGGCCGCCGGCATCGACCAGCGCAACTCGCTGCCCTTCCTCAGCGTGGTCGACGTGCGCGACCGCCTGTCCACCGTGCCGCTGATCGGTGCGGTCTCGGTGCGCAAGATCTACCCGCGCGAGCTCCTGGTCACGCTCACCGAGCGCGAGCCGAGCGCCCTGTGGCAGCGCAACGGCGAGATCGCCGTGATCGCCGCCGACGGCACGGTGATCGACCAGATGCGCGACGGCCGCTTCGCCGACCTGCCACTGGTGGTGGGCGACGAGGCGAACCTGCGCACCAAGGAGTACCTCGCGCTGCTCGAGGCCGCCGGGCCCCTCCGGGAACGGATCCGGGCCGGCACGCTGGTCTCGGGGAGGCGCTGGACCCTCAAGCTCGACGGCATCGACGTGCGCCTGCCCGAGGCCGGCGCCCGCGACGCGGTGACCCGCCTCGTCAAGCTCGAGGCCGAGTCGAGCCTGCTCGAGAAGGACATCATCGCGGTCGACCTGCGGCTGCCCGACCGGGTGGTGGTGCGGCTGACCGAGGAGGGCGCGGCGGCACGCCTGGAGGCCCAGAAGAAGCAGAAGAAACCGAAGGGAACCGAGACATGACCCGCGCGCGAGACGTGACGCCCGCCGGTCTTCCCGGACCCGCTCCCGCCGGTTCCACCCGCCCCGCCATCACCGTTTCCTCGTCCGTGAGCGTCGCGTCATGAGTCTCCTCCAGCACGGTCTCACGCCGCGCTTAAAGCCGCTCTCGGCGCGCCGCAGCGCGACCCTGTCGGTGCTCGACATCGGCACCAGCAAGATCGTCTGCCTCGTCGCCGAGCTGCAGCCGGTCGAGACGCTGGCGACGTTGCGCGGCCGCACCCACCTCGCCCGCATCATCGGCATCGGCCACCAGCGCTCGCTCGGCCTCAAGGGCGGCGCCGTGGTCGATCTCGAGGCGGCCGAGACCGCGATCCGCCAGGCGGTCCACGCCGCCGAGCGCATGGCCCGGGTCGAGGTGCAGTCGGTCATCGTCAGCCTCTCGGGCGGGCGGCTCGGCTCGCAGCATTTCGACGCCAAGGTCCCGGTGCGCACCGGCGCCGTCACCGGCTCCGACGTGCAAAGGGTGCTGGAAGCGGCGAGCACCCACAGCATCAGCCCGGGGCGCGCGGTGCTGCACGCCCTGCCGACCGGCTACTCCCTCGACCAGCAGAGCGCGGTGGTCGACCCGTCGGGCATGCTCGGCGAGCGCCTCGGCGTCGACCTGCACGTCGTCACGGCCGAGATCGCCGCCGCCCGCAACCTGATGCTGGCGGTCGAGAACACCCACCTGCGGGTCGAGGCGGTGATCGCCACCCCCTACGCCTCCGGCCTCTCGGCGCTGGTCGACGACGAGGCCGAGATGGGCGTCGCGGTCGTCGACATGGGCGGCGGCACGACGAGCGTCGGGGTGTTCTCCGGCGGCCACCTCGTCCATTGCGACGCGCTGGCGGTCGGCGGCCACCACGTCACGATGGACATCGCCCGCGGCCTCTCGACCCGGGTGGCGGCGGCCGAGCGGCTCAAGACCCTCTACGGCGCCGCCATGGCGACGGCGTCCGACGAGCGCGACATGATCGCGGTCCACGGCGTCGACGAGGACGAGCGCGACCTGCCGCACCACATCCCGAAATCGCACCTCGTGCGGATCATCCGCCCGCGGGTCGAGGAGGTGCTGGAACTGGTGCGCGACCGCCTGCGCAACGCGGGCTTCGCCGCCCAGGCCGGGCGCCGGGTGGTGCTGACCGGCGGCGCCAGCCAGCTCGTCGGGCTGCCGGAGGTCGCCCGCCGCATCCTGCAGGGCCAGGTCCGGATCGGCCGGCCGCTCGGCATCAAGGGGCTGCCCGAGGCCGCCAAGGGACCGGCCTTCTCGGCCGCCGTCGGCCTCCTGGTCTACCCCCAGGTCTCGCATGTCGAGCATTTCGAGCCGCGCGGCCAGTCCGGCCACGCGGGCCTCGGTTCCGACACCTACCTCTCCAAGGTCGGACGCTGGATCCGGGAGAGCTTCTAACGGGATCGCCTCCCGGCGCGGGCCCCGGAAACGGGCCGCGCCGGAGAGGCGGGACGGCAAACGGCGCTTAGCGGCGCCACCAGAAACGTAACGATCATCAGAGGCTCGCGCATCATGGCCATCTCCCTGCAAGCTCCGGACATCCGCGAACTGAAGCCCCGCATCACCGTGTTCGGCGTCGGCGGCGCCGGCGGCAACGCCGTCAACAACATGATCGAGTCGGGCCTGCTCGGCTGCGAGTTCGTGGTCGCCAACACCGACGCCCAGGCGCTGACCTCCTCGAAGGCCGAGCGCGTGATCCAGATGGGCATCGGGGTGACGCAAGGGCTCGGCGCCGGCTCGCAGCCGGATGTCGGCCGCGCCGCCGCCGAGGAGGTGATCGACGAGATCCGCGATCAGCTCTCGGGCGCCCATATGTGCTTCATCACCGCCGGCATGGGCGGCGGCACAGGCACGGGCGCCGCCCCGGTCATCGCCCGCACCGCCCGCGACATGGGCATCCTGACGGTCGGCGTGGTGACGAAGCCGTTCCAGTTCGAGGGCGTGCGCCGCATGCGCACCGCCGAGTCGGGCATCAACGAGCTGCAGCAGGCCGTCGATACCCTGATCGTGATCCCGAACCAGAACCTGTTCCGGGTCGCCAACGAGAAGACCACCTTCGCCGACGCCTTCGCGATGGCCGACCAGGTGCTCTATTCGGGCGTCGCCTGCATCACCGACCTGATGGTGAAGGAGGGTCTCATCAACCTCGACTTCGCCGACGTGCGGGCGATCATGCGCGGCATGGGCAAGGCGATGATGGGCACCGGCGAGGCGTCCGGCGAGAAGCGCGCCAACCGCGCCGCGGAAGCCGCGATCGCCAACCCGCTCCTCGACGACGTCTCGATGAAGGGCGCCCGCGGCCTGCTGATCTCGATCACCGGCGGCAACGACCTGACCCTCTACGAGCTCGACGAGGCCGCCACCCGCATCCGCGAGGAGGTCGATTCCGACGCCAACATCATCCTGGGCGCCACCTTCGACGAGAGCCTCGACGGCATCATTCGGGTCTCGGTGGTCGCCACCGGCATCGAGCCGGCGCTGATCAATGCCAACGCGATCGGCTCGCCGGAGATCGCCCAGACCGAGCAGCGCATCGCCGAGGTCGCCGAGCGCCTGCGCGCCGAGGCCCGGGCCCGGGCCGCCGCCCCGTCGGCGCCTCCCTCCACCGCCTCCTTTCGTCCCGCCGAGGCCCCGGTAGCGCGGGCCCCGGCGCCGGAGCCGGTGGCGCACGCCCCGATGCATACCCCGGTGCACGCCGCGATGCCCGCGCCCGAGCCCGTCCGTATGGAGATGCCCGGCACCCACCAGGCCGCCGGCCTGATGCGCGACGAGGTGCAGATCACCCCGGCCCAGCCGCGTCCCGCCCCGGTCTACGAGCCGGCCCCGGCGCCGCAGCACGAGCCGCAGATGCCGATGGCCTCCGGCCCGTTCATCCCGCCGTCCCCGGCGGTGGTGCGCGCGCCGCGCATGCCCCGGGTCCAGGACCTGCCGATACCGGCCCAGAACCAGATCCGGGCCAGCCGCGGCGAGGAGCCGGTGCAGCAGGTGACCCCGGACGCCAAGCGCACCTCGCTCCTGCGCCGCCTCGCCACCGTCGGCTTCGGCGGCCGGCGCGAGGACGAGGCCGGCCACCCGGCTCAAGGTGCGGCGCAGCAGGCCCCGGCGGCGCATGCCCCGATGCAGCATGCCCCGCAGCCGGCGCCGCGCCAGGCTCCGGTGCACCAGGCGCCGGTGCAGCACCACGCCGCCCCGGCCCCGCGCCAGCCCGCCCCGCAGCAGGCCTACGCGCCGCAGGGCGGCTACCCGGCGCAGCCCCAGGGCTACCGCCCGGCGCAGGGCAACCTCGACCCGCAGGGCCGTGCGGTGCCGGCCGGCACCCGCATGATGGACGACGATCAGCTCGAGATCCCGGCCTTCCTGCGCCGCCAGGCCAACTGACGCCTGGGCCGAGCCTGACGTCGGGCCAGGCCTGACGTCGGGCCCGTCCGGGGCCTGCACCGGACGGTGAGGCCCCGGCGCCCGCGCCGGGCGCCACGATCCTGCCACGGAGGGCGCCGGTGCCGCCCAAAAGACACACCCCGAGGCCGCCCGGCCCCGGGGTTTACGCGTTGTTCAAGCTTTTGAGAAATAACGGATTTTCGCGTCCGTAGCGGAGGCTCTGGTCTGTTACAGAGCGTAAGAATCCGTGATTTGGACGTGCTTTCGAGCGCGACTATAGCTGTCCTATGCACAAGGGCGAAGGCCGAGCGGGACCGCCGGCACTGACACCCACAGGGGCTTCAAGCAACGGACGGATCGCCTCGAAACGTGGGCCCGGCAACGGGACACGATGGTGAGTCGCGGCCGAGGGCTGAGGTAATGAGAACAAGTCAGCAGACGACCCTACGCTCCGCCGCGAGCCTCTCCGGCATCGGCGTTCACTCCGGTAACCCCGTCACGATCACGCTCCATCCCGCGGAGGCGCATCACGGCATCGCCTTCCTGCGCACCGGCCTCCCGAACGGCCGCGACCGCCTGATCCAGGCCCAGTACGCCCAGGTCAGCGCCACCGAGCTCTGCACCGTCATCGGCAGCCGCGAGACCGGCGCCGTCGCCACCATCGAGCACCTGATGTCCGCCCTCTACGGGCTCGGCATCGACAATTGCCTCGTCGAGATCGACGGGCCCGAGATGCCGATCCTCGACGGCAGCGCCGCCCCCTACGTGACGGCGATCGAGGCGGTCGGCACGACCTCCTGCGGCACCCCCCGCCGCTTCATCAAGGTGCTCAAGACCGTCCGGACCGAGAAGGGCCGCGCCTATTCCGAGCTGCGCCCGTTCGAGCGCGGCTTCCACCTCGACGTCGAGATCGACTTCGAGAGCCCGGTGATCGGCCGCAGCCGCAAGGCCCTGACCCTCACCCCCGCCGCCTATCGCCGCGAGATCGCCCGCGCCCGCACCTTCGGGATGATGCGCGACGTCGAGCGCTACTGGAAGGCCGGCTTCGCCCTGGGCGCCTCGCTGGAGAACACCGTCGCGGTCGGCGACGGCGGCGTGGTCAACCCGGAGGGGCTGCGCTACCCGGACGAGTTCGTCCGCCACAAGATCCTCGACGCGGTCGGCGACCTGGCCCTGGCCGGCCTGCCGATCCTCGGCGCCTACCAGTCCTTCTGCGGCGGCCACGGCCTCAACTGCGCCGTCCTCGGCGAGCTCTTCGCCGACCGGGCCAACTACGCCATCGTCGAGGGGGCGGGCGCCCGGCGCGAGCCGGTCTTCGCCGAGTTCGGCGTCGGCCTCGGCGCCGCGGTCTACGCGCCCGAGCTTTAGGGCGATCGTCCGGCCCGCGTTGCCGCCGGGCCACATCGGGACGATTTCGTCGCCGCGCGGCGGCGACGAGAGGGAACCTACACCGCCTCGCGCCGTCTTGGCGCCCCATTCGCCCCGCAGGGTTAAGAGGTTCCTGACCGATGGCCGCCGGCTCCCTGCCGTGGCCGTCACGGGCTTGGCGCAACCCGCCGGCCTGGGATAAGGGGCTCGTGGATCAGCGGCCGCGCAAAGGCCGCCTGCTTGGGGAAGAACCCGAATGCCGTTCGCCCACCCGCTTCGCGACGCGAAGGTGACCGTTCTGCGGACCGTGCTGCTCGCGGCGTGCGGCCTGGGGCTCGCCGGCTGCGACGCGATCGACTCGATCAACCCGTTCGCGTCCGAGAAGTACAAGACCGAGGTCGTGGCCGATATTCCGGCCGACAAGCTCTACAGCCAGGGCCTCGGCCGGCTTGAGGACCGCGACTACGAGGGCGCGACGAAGAAGTTCGAGGACCTCGACAAGCAGTACGCCTATTCCGACTGGTCGCGGAAGGCGGTGCTGATGACCGCCTACTCGAACTACGAGGGCGGCCGCTACGAGGACGCGATCACCGCCTCGAAGCGCTACCTGCAGCGCCATCCGGGCTCGAAGGATGCGGCCTACGCCCAGTACCTGCTGGCGATGTCGCACTACAAGCAGATCCCGGACGTGACCCGCGACCAGGACCGCTCCGAGAAGGCGCTCGTGGCGCTCACCGAGCTGGTGCAGAAATACCCGACCTCGGAATACTCCGCCGACGCCAAGGCCAAGATCCAGATCACCCGCGACCAGCTCGCCGGCAAGGAGATGGAGATCGGCCGCTACTACCTCGAGCGGCGCAACTTCCCGGCGGCGATCAACCGCTTCCGCGACGTCGTGAGCAAGTACCAGACGACCCGCCACGTCGAGGAGGCGCTGGAGCGCCTGGCCGAGGCCTACATGGCGCTCGGCATCACCGGCGAGGCCCAGACCGCCGCGGCGGTGCTCGGCCACAACTTCCCCGACTCGCCCTGGTACAAGGACGCCTACAACCTGCTCCAGAACGGCGGCCTGCAGCCGCGCGAGGAGAAGGCGTCCTGGATCAGCAAGGCGTTCCGCGGCGTGATCGGGATGGACACGCGCACCGCCGAGGCGCAGTAAGGGCCTCACGGCTCGGGCCAGGCATGCGGCCGTGGCGCGCACTCGCGCCGCGGCCCGTTCGGCTGTAGATACCCGCCCGATTTCCTCTTCCACGTCCCGGCAAGGGTGGCATGCTGGTTCAGCTCGCGATCCGCGACATCGTCCTGATCGATAAGCTCGAGCTGAACTTTCGCGAAGGCCTGAGCGTCCTGACCGGGGAGACCGGCGCCGGCAAGTCGATCCTCCTCGATGCCTTCACGCTGGCGCTCGGCGGGCGCGGCGACGGCCGCCTGGTGCGTCAGGGCGAGGCGCAGGGGCAGGTCACGGCGGTGTTCGACGTCCCCGCCGATCATCCGGCGCGGGCGCTCGCCGCGGCTTCCGAGATCGACACCGAGGGCGACCTGATCCTGCGCCGGGTCCAGGTTGCGGACGGGCGCACCCGCGCCTTCGTCAACGACCAGCCGGTGGGCGTGCAGGTGCTCCGCGCCATCGGGGCGGCCCTCGTCGAGATCCACGGCCAGCACGACGACCGGGCGCTCTCGGATTCCACCACCCACCGGGCGATCCTCGACGCGTTCGGCGGCCTCGGGAGCCGTCAGGCCGCCGTCGCGACGGCGGCGCGCCAGGTGCGCCAGGCTCGTACCGCCCTGTCCGAGCACCGCGCCCGGGTCGAGGCCGCCCGCAAGGAGGTCGATTTCCTGCGCCACGCCGTCGAGGAGCTGGCCGCCCTCGATCCCAAGCCCGGCGAGGAGACCAGGCTCGCCGAGCGTCGCACCGCGATGCAACAGGGCGAGAAGGTCGCCCGCGAGCTCAACGAGGCTCTCGACGCCGTCGCCGGCCAGGGCTCGCCGACCGCCCATCTCTCCGCGGCGCTCCGCAAGCTCGAGCGACGGGCGGCGCTGGCGCCAGGGCTGGTGGAGCCGAGCATCGCCGCCCTCGACAACGCGCTCGTCGCCCTCGACGAGGTCCGCACCAGCCTGGAGGACGCGCTCCAGGCGGCGGAGTTCGATCCGCGCGAGCTGGAGCGAGTCGAGGAGCGCCTGTTCGGCCTGCGCGCGGCGGCCCGGAAATACAACGTCGCGGTCGATGACCTCGCGGCGCTGCGCGAGCGCTACGAGGGCGACGTCGCGGTGATCGATGCCGGCGAGGAGGCGCTGGGACGGCTGGAAGCCGACCTCGCGAGCGCCGACGCGGCCTATCTCGAGAAGGCCGCAGCGCTGAGCAAGGGCCGGCGCAAGGCGGCGGCCGCCCTCGACAAGGCGGTGCAGGCCGAATTGCCGCCGTTGAAGCTGGAGCGCGCACGCTTCATCACCGAGATCGCGACCGATCCGGAGGCCCGCGACCCCGCCGGCCTCGACCGGGTCGAGTTCTGGGCTCAGACCAACCCGGGCACCCGGCCCGGCCCGATGATGAAGGTGGCCTCCGGCGGCGAGCTGTCGCGGTTCATGCTCGCCCTCAAGGTGGTGCTGGCCGACAAGGGCTCGGCCCCGACCCTGATCTTCGACGAGATCGACACCGGCGTCGGCGGCGCGGTGGCGGACGCGATCGGCGCCCGCCTCGCCCGGCTCTCGGCCCGGGTCCAGACCGTGGCGGTCACCCACGCGCCACAGGTCGCCGCCCGCGCCTCGACGCACTTTCTCATCGCCAAGGAGGCGGTGAAGGGCTCGGACCGGGTCGCCACGCGGGTGAAGCCCCTCGCGGCGGTGCCGCGCCAGGAGGAGATCGCCCGCATGCTGGCCGGCGCCACGGTGACCGAGGAGGCCCGCGCCGCCGCAGCCCGGCTGCTCGAGGCGGCGTCGGCGTGACGCGCGGCCGGCTGAGAAGCGTGACGGCTCGAAGCTTAGCGGTATCGGAAGGTGTAACACCTCTCGACAGACGTTGCTGTCCGGTTAAGCTCGATGGTGTGATTCGCGGGACGCCCGTCAGCGCTTCCGACATGGTGAACAAAGAGGAAAATTAACTCTTTCTTTACCATATAGCCCGAGACTGCTTCATCTCGGCGCGGACCAGCCTTCCCTCGGGCCCGCGCAACGGTACGGGGCCGGTGGTCCGATGAAGCAGGAAGTGAGTGCGTCCCGGGAGACCGTTCAGGATCCGGCCCTGCCGGCGATCTGCGTCGAGGCGCAGCATCGGCTCGGGCGGACGTTGCGCTCGTTCTACGAACGCACGGTGGACGGCCAGCCCATCCCCCTCGATCAGGTCGACCTGCTGCTGCGGCTGCGGCACCGCGAGCGCGAATTGCAGCGCCAGCGCTGAGGGTCGATCACCCCGACAACGATCGTGAGCGTGGAGCGCTCCGCCGGAAGGGCGGAGCGAAAGACGTTTGGGCGGACCGTCCCGGTCTCGCCCGCGAGCAGCCCGGTCCCCGAGAGGACCGGGGGGAGGGCGGCGGAGTCTTAGCGCCGCCGACGGTCGCGCACACGCACCGGAACGAGGGCCGGCGTCGCTTGCGCCCTTGCCCCGGCGAGCGCCAGGGCCCCCGCGAGGCCGAGCGCCGCGGCGATGCCTGTCACCACCATCGGCGAGGCCGTGAGGAGACCCGCCAGCAGGGCGAGCAGCACGAGGCCGGCACGCAGGGCATTGGAACGGATCATCATCAAGCCTCCATCCAGACGCCGGTGAGAACGTGTGGCGCGAAACCGGAGTTCCGCCCCAGCCGCCTCCCGGCCGTCACCATGATGTGGGGTGCCCGACCCGTTCGTGCCACCTGCGACAAAGCGGAACCCAAGGTCATGCTTGACGTTGTCTGCTCACGATCGGCCGAGGGTCGATAGAATCAGAGAACGAGGGTCTCGCCATGCTGGGTTGGGCTGTCACTTTCCTCGTCGTGGCCCTGGTGGCCGCGCTGTTCGGGTTCGGCGGCATCGCCGGCACGGCGGTCGAGGCCGCCAAGCTCATCTTCTTCGTCGCCGTCGTGCTCTTCGCCATCTCGGCCGTGGTCGGCCTGATGCGGGGCCGTTCGCCCACGCTCTGACGTCGCCAGACAGCGATCGTCGAGAGATGGTATCCCGGTAAGGTGATGCGCCGTCCCTCCCGCGGGGGACGGCGTCGTCGCGAGACGGGTCAGGATTCCGCGTCGGGTCTCTCCCGGGCCGCGCTGCGCTCCAACTCGGCGATGAGATCGACGAAGCGGTCCGGAATAGGCTGCTGCATCAGTTCGTCATACATGGCACGCAGGTGCGAGCCGATGCGCCCCTGCACGTTGCGGTCGAGGGCGGGCTGCTCGGGCCCGGCGGCGGCACCATCCTCGTCCAGGGGCGCCCGCGGGCCCTTGCCTTCGCTCATACCATTCCCCTTCGCCCGTCCTGGACACGCGGACAGAGCGATGCCATGGCGCCCGGTATGCCGGGTCGCGCGCTTGCGGCGACAACGCACGCCGACGCAGTCAGTTCCGCACCGCACCGGAACGAACACGTCTGCACGGCGTTGAAGCGTGAGGGCCGACGCGCGAACGACAACACCAAGGGGACCTGAATGTCGACAGCACAACTCGTGGTGCAGCACCTGCCCTACCTGCGCCGCTACGCGCGCGCCCTCACGGGCAGCCAGGTGGCGGGCGATGCCTACGTGGCCGCGACGCTCGAAACGCTCGTGAACGAACCCGAGACCCTCGGGCGCAGCACCAACGTCAAGGCCGACCTGTTCCGCGTCTTCACCCGGATCTGGAATTCGCTCTCTGTCAACGGCCAGACCGAGCAGACCCAGCACGACCTGCCGGCCGAGGTGCGCCTGGGCCAGATCACACCGCTGCCGCGCCAGGCCTTCCTGCTCTCCTGCCTCGAAGGCTTCTCCGAGGAGGACGCCGCCACCATCCTGGGCGTCGACGTCTCGGAGGTCCGCGACCTCGTCGACGAGGCCGGCCGCGAGCTCGCCGCCGACATGGCGACCGAGATCCTGATCATCGAGGACGAGCCGCTGATCGCCATGGACCTCGAGGCTCTGGTCGAGGGGCTGGGCCACAACGTCACCGGCGTCGCCCGCACCCGCACCGAGGCGGTCAAGCTCGCTTCCACCAAGCGCCCGGGCCTGATCCTCGCCGACATCCAGCTCGCCGACGGCTCGTCGGGCCTCGACGCGGTCAACGACCTCCTGAAGTCGTTCGAGGTGCCGGTGATCTTCATCACGGCCTATCCGGAGCGCTTCCTCACCGGCGAGCGGCCCGAGCCGGCCTTCCTCATCGCGAAGCCGTTCCAGCCCGCCAACGTCTCGGCGGTGATCAGCCAGGCTCTGTTCTTCCAGCAGAGCGCCCGCCGCCGCGAGGCCCGCGCGAGCGCCTGACGCCGCTTGATATCGCGCGCCGTGAGATCCGAGGCCCCGGGGCCCGCCGCGAGGCGGGTGCCGGGGCTTCGCTGTTTTCGGAGTCGCATATCAAGGAACCGCCCGGCCGCGCCTCGCGAACCGACGCTCGCTCAGTGACCCTCCCCCTTTCCCGGACGACTGAAGCGTCAGCGGAAGGAGATCCGGGATCCAGCGCAAGAAGTCGCGAAGCGCCCCTGTGTCTGTACGTTGCAAATATGGAGCCGCTTCGCGGCACGTCTCCCCTGGATCCCGGATCTCCTTCCGCTCTCGCTTCGGTCGTCCGGGAAAGGGAGGTGACTCGTGAGGGGCGTCGGTCCTTGCTGCGCCCGATGCTTGCCTGCGCTCGAGACGGTCCTACACCCGATACTTCCCGTTCCGCTTGACCAGCACGGTCGTGCCCACCGGCACGCGGTTATAGAGATCGACCACGTCCTCGTTGAGCATGCGCACGCAGCCCGAGGACATCTGCTCGCCGATGCTCCAGGGCTCGTTGGTGCCGTGGATGCGGAACAGAGTGTCGCGGCTGCCCTGGTAGAGGTAGAGCGCGCGGGCGCCGAGCGGGTTGTCGACGCCGCCCTTGCGCGAGCGCGGCAGGTCGGGGTTGAGGCTGACCATCTTGGCGGTCGGCCCCCAATCGGGCCAGACGCCCTTGCGGCCGACCGTGGCGGTGCCCTTCCACGAAAAGCCGAGCTTGCCGACGCCGACGCCGTAGCGCATCGCCTGGCCCCCGTCCTGCACGAGGTAGAGGAACCGCTCGTCGATATCGACCACGACGGTGCCGGGCTTCTCCAGGCCCGTATAGGCGACGGTCTGGCGCCGGTATTTCGGATCCATCCGGCTGCGGTCGACCAGCGGTACGTCGTAGGGCTGGTCGGGCATGCTGCCGATGTACCAGGCCGCGTCCGGATCCAGAGCCGCGACGTTCGCGGGCCCGCGGGCGTTGCAGGCCGCGAGCGGCAGCCCGGCGAGGAGGGCGAGGACGAGACGGCGCGGCGGCATGCGGGCGTGACCTGTCGGCAAGGGATGATGTCCCATGCCTAGCCGCTCCCGGGCGCACAGGTTGTGTCCTCCCGGACTCAACCCCAGGGAAACGAGGTGGCGAGAATCAGGCCGCCGCCATCCAGGGCATCGCCGCGGCCGCGACCAGGCGGCGGATCTCGGCGGCCGGCATCGGCCGGCTGAACAGGAAGCCCTGCATCTCGCCGCAGCCGCTGCGGCGCAGGGCGGCGAGCTGTCCTCGCGTCTCGACGCCCTCCGCCAGGGTGGTGATGCCGAGGCTCGCGCCCAGCCCGATCACCGCCTGCACGATCGCGACGGCCGCGGCCTCGCGGCCGAGCGCAGCGGTGAAAGACCGGTCGATCTTGATCGCGTCGAACGGGAACGCCCGCAGGTAGCTCAGCGAGGCGTAGCCGGTGCCGAAATCGTCGATGGCGATGCGCAAGCCGAGGCCGCGCAGCCGGTGCAGCACCGCCAGGTTGGCCTCGGTCTCCTCCAGCAGCACCTGCTCGGTGATCTCGAGTTCGAGCCGGGCCGGGTCGAGGCCCGACTCGCGGAGCGCCCGCGCCACGGTGCCGACGAGGTCGGGAGTGCGGAACTGCGCCGGCGAGAGGTTGACGGCAACCCGCACGCCCTCCGGCCAGCCGGCGGCCTCGCGGCAGGCCTGATGCAGCACCCATTCGCCCAGGGGTGCGATCAGCCCGGTCTCCTCGGCAACCGGGATGAACGCGCCCGGCGGGACGAAGCCCCGCTCCGGGTGATGCCAGCGCAGGAGCGCCTCGCAGCCCGTCACCGCGAGGCTGCCGGCGGCGACGAGGGGTTGGTAATGCACCTCCAGCGCCCCGGCGGCGATGGCCGCGCGCAGGTCGCGCTCCAGGGCGCGGCGGCCTTGCAGGGCCGCGTCCATGGCGGGCTCGAACAGGCGCTGGGTGCGCCGCCCGTCGGCCTTGGCGGCGTAGAGCGCGGTGTCGGCCTTGCGCAGGAGCCCGTCGGGATCGTCGCCGTGCTCGGGGGCGAGCGCGATGCCGATGCTGACCCCGATCGCGACGTCCTGGCCTTCGAGGGTGAAGGGCCGGGCCAGAGCCGCGATGATCCGGTCGGCGAGGGCGGCGAGCGCCTCCCGCCCCGCATCCTTGAGGATCGCGAACTCGTCGCCGCCGAGCCGCGCCACCAGCCCCTCGGGCCCGAGGCAGGCGCGCAGGCGCCCAGCGACCTCGCGCAGCAGCGCGTCGCCGGCCGGGTGGCCGGCGGTGTCATTGACGAGCTTGAAGTGGTCGAGGTCGAGCATCAGCAGGCCGGTGCCGGAGATTGCCGCCTCGGCCAGCCGCTGATGGAACAGGACCCGGTTCGGCAGCCCGGTCAGGGCGTCGTGATGGGCCATGTGAGCGATGCGCTGCTCCGCCCGGCGCTGCTCGGTCACGTCGACGCAGGCGGTCAGGGTGGCGCTGCGGCCCTCGAACGGGATCGGGCCGGAGAAGACCTCGACGTCGATCAGGCTGCCGTCCCGGCGGCGGTGGCGCTGGGACGGGCCGGACGCCTCCGGCGCCACGAGATCGCCGGCCGAGAGACCTATAAAATCCTCGCGCGGGAAGCCGTAATGGCCGGTGGCGGCGTCGTTCACCGCCAGCACCGCCCCGTCCTCGCCCGACAGCCACATCGGCACCGGGTTGTGCTCGAACAGCAGGCGGGCCGAGGCCTCCCGCGCCTTCAGGTCGCCGATATCGGTGAGGGTGACGCCGAGCAATTCGCCGATCGCCGCGATCTCGATGCGCAGGTGCAGCAGGCTGCCGTCGGGCCGCGGATAGGAGCCTTCGAAGCTGCTCGTCGTGCCCGCGAGGGCCGCCACCAGGCGCTCCAGGGTCGCCGAGCCCCTGAGATGCGGCAGCAATGTCGTCAGGCGCTGCCACTGTGCCGTCTCGACGGTGGCGCGCAGCATCGTGGCGGCGGCGGCGTTGAGGGCGAGGACCCGGAAATCCTGCACCGCGCCGCCCGCGTCGCGGAGCGCCGTCGCCGCCACCATGCCCTGGCGGGTCGAGCGAAAGAGGGTCTTGAGGAGGTTCGTCCGCGCCGTCTCGCCGGACAGGCACAGCAGCACCAGGCGCTCGCTCCTCCGCGTCGCGAGGGGCAGGCCGAGCATCCCGGTGGTGTAGGCGACGCCGCCCGACACCCGGGCGCACGGACCCTGGACCGGCTTGGCCGCGGTCAGCGCGTCGCCGACGATCTCGCGCAGGGATTGCGCGAGCCCGCCCGGTAGGTCGTCGAGGGCGAGGCCCGACCCCGCGCGGCCGAGCCAGGCCTCGAACGCCTCGCCGACCCAGAGCAGGTGCGGGCGCTCGGGCGGCCCGCCGACCAGGGCGGCGCGGCTCGCCAAGCGGCCGAGATTGCCGAGGACCAGGTCCTCGTAGGCCGGCATCCCGCCTGCGGTGGCCCGGGCGGAACGCCAGCGGTGCAGCAGCCTCTCGGTGCCGTCGCGCGTCGCCTTCCCGCTCATTCCATCCGATCCGCATTCGTCACGTCACGGTGCTAGCGCTCGCGGGACTTCTGGGAGGTTAAACTCAGCCGGCTACATGATGGATTGGCAGGTTTCGGGCGAAGCTACGGCACGGACGCTAGGGAAGCGGACGGTCGTGGTGTCGTCGGGCGCGGCCATCGACCATCGGCCGCGCCTTGTTGTCCGGCGGATCCGCCTCCGATCCGCCGGACGACGAATTATCCCAACGCCACCTCGATCAGGAACGGTCCCCGCCGGCCGAGCGCGCCCTTCAGCGTGTCGACGAAGTCTGGGAGGGTCTCGACCCGGCGCGCCTCGACGCCGTAGCCCTTCGACAGGCTCACCCAGTCGATCGGAGGATCGTCGAGGGTCAGCATGTCGATCGCCTTCCGGCCCGGATTGGCGCCGACATTGGTCAGCTCGTGGCGCAGGATCGCGTAGGAGCGGTTGGCCCAGATCAGCGTCACCACGTCGAGGCGCTCGCGCGCCTGGGTCCACAAGGCCTGGGCGGTGTAGAGGGCGCTGCCGTCGGCCTGGAGCGAGATCACCTTGCGGTCGGGGCAGGCCACCGCGGCGCCGGTCGCCATCGGGATGCCGAGCCCGATCGCGCCGCCGGTGAGCTGGAGCCAGGTATGGGGCGCCGCCGCGTGGGTAGAGGGAAAGAAGGCGCGCCCCGTCGTCACCGATTCGTCGCAGACGATCGCGCCCTCGGGGATCAGCGCGCCGAGCACCCGGGCGATCGAATCCTGGTCGAGGGCGCCGGTGCTCGGCAGGTCGGGCCGGGAGAGCGGCGGCAGCGGCGCCTCGGCCGGCGCGCCGACCGCCTCGGCGAGGCGTGCGAGCGCGTCGATCTGGTCCTGCTCCGGCGTCGCGAGGGCGAAGACGTCGCAGGTCGGCGGAGCGAGCGCGCTCGGCTTGCCCGGATAGGCGAAGAACGCCACCGGCAGGGTCGCGCCGACGAGGATCACGTGCTTGTAGGGCGCCAGCACCTCCCGGGCCGGATCGACCGGATAGGGCAGGCGCTCGATCGGCACCGTGCCGGCGCCGCGGTCGATGCGGGCGTTCGAGGTCATCGCGAGCAGCTTCGCGCCGGTCTTCTCGGCGATGCGGGCGGCGATGCGCCGGCCTTCGCCGCGCACCGCCTGGTCGCTGAGATGCAGGAGCACCGGCTCGCCGCTGCGCAAAGCCGCGACCGCGTGGGCGATCGCCTCGTCGCTCGCCCGCGGGCGCTCCGGGATCGGGGGGAGGGGCGCGATGCCGGAGCCCTCCTCCCAGGCGGTGTCGGCGGGCAGGATCAGCGTCGCGACGCCGCCCGGCGCGGTGCGGGCGGCGACGATCGCGTCGGCCCCGTCCGCCGCCACCGCCTTGGCGCTCAAGCCCGTGCGGACCCAGGCCGAGACCGGGCCGGCGAGCCCCTCGATGTCGGAGGTCAGCGGCGCGTCGAAGGCGCGGTGATAGGTGGCGTGCTCGCCCACGATGTTGACGAGCGGCGAGCGGGCGCGGCGCGCATTGTGCAGGTTGGCGATGCCGTTGCCGAGGCCGGGCCCGAGATGCAGCAGCGTCGAGGCCGGCTTGTCGGCCATGCGGGCATAGCCGTCGGCGGCGCCGGTGGCGCCGCCCTCGAACAGGCACAGCACCGCCCGCATCCCCTCGACCCGGTCGAGGGCGGCGACGAAGTGCATCTCCGAGGTGCCCGGATTGGTGAAGCACACCTCCACGCCCCCCGCCACCAGGGTGCGCACCAGGCTCTCGGCCCCGTTCATCGCCATCGGCGTCTCCTCATCCGGCGGGCCTCTGGGTGGCCCGGTTCGGGTTTGCGGTATGGTGATAGGGGATTTCGCGGCGGGGTGTGAGGGCGTGGGGGACATGGGTGGGCGCCGTGAGTCCGGCGTCGCAATGACATTCCGTAAGGGCAATGATAGGCTGGGCGAGGGCGCGATCACGCCCGATCGCTCATGCACGAGCCGGCCTCGGATGGACGACCTGGACGACGATGTCACCGTTCCCTTCCCGCTCGAGTTCATGGTCCGGGCGACACCTCGTTCACTTCAATCCTCCAGCAAGGCGAAGGAAGCCTGGAAATCGATGGTCGGCGAGGTGGTCAGGGACAGGATCGCAGCGCGCCGGGAATTCACTTTTCTCGACAGGCGGCCCCTCTCGGTCACGATCTTCTACTTTCCGCCCGCGCCCATGCAGGGTGACGTCGACAACATCGTGAAACCCATCCTCGACGGCATGTGGGGCATCGTCTATCCGGACGATCAGGTCGTCGAGAGGGTGATCGTGCAGAAGTTTGAGCCAGGCGTGTATGTCGAGTTCAGCTCTCTCACGGACACGCTTCAGCGAGCCATCGCCGCGGACCGCCCGGTTGTCTACGTGATGGTCGATGACGGTACCGGTTGGAGGCGAGTGCCATGACGGTTCAATTCTCGTCCGACGACGATCTTGCCCGCCAGACACGGCGCCTGCTGGAGAGCCTGAAGACGGACGCGGACCGTCGCGGCTGGACGTTCCATGCGCCGCCGCCGAAGGCGGCGATCCCCGACTTCGCGGAGGATTACGAGCCCGACGCCCTGATCATCACGCCGGATGGCGGCGTGATGATCGCGATCACGACGCGGAGCAGCCTCGCCCGCAACACGCGGCTGGCCGAGATCGCCCAGAGGGTGTCCGAGCAACCCGGATGGTCGTTTCGCATCTTCTACGCGAACACGTCCGACCCTCCCGAACCGTCGGCTCCTCCGTCGACAGTCGAGGAGATCGCGTCCGGCATCACCGAGGTCCGCGCCCTGGACGAAACCGGCCACGAGCGCGCCGCGCTGCTGCTGGGTTGGGCGACCCTGGAAGCCATCGCCCGCCTGGTCATGGACCGGCACGGCATGGGTCCTGCGCGACCCCTCTCGCCGATCCAGGCGGTGCAGGTCCTGGTTCAGGAAGGCTATCTCGACGACGAGGACGCCCGTCGGTTGCGGTCGCTGGCGCGGGTCCGGAACGAGATCGTGCATGGTGGATTGGGCACGGCGATCTCGCGCAGGGACGTCACCGGGTTGATCGAGGATCTGGAGGCGATGGCGGGCGCTCTTCGGCAGGCTGCGTAGCTCGGGAGCTCCGGGCACCGATGCAGACGGCCGAATCACGACCTCGAGCCTCGATGCGGCTCCCGGCGAAGCAGCACCGCAACCTCCCCACCCCTAGCACGTTCGTTGCACCGTGCGGCGGGCGCTCGAGCGCCCGGTGGAGACCCCGATGAAGCTGTTCCAGTGCCAGTCCTGCGGCAATATCCTGTATTTCGAGAACCGGAGCTGCCAGCGCTGCGGCCATCGCCTGGCCTACCTGCCGGAGACGCGCACGCTCTCGGCGCTGGAGCCCGCCGGGGGCGAGGACTGGACGCCGCTGGCTGTTCGCGACCGGCCGAGCCGGTTCTGCGCCAACGCGGTGCACGATGCCTGCAACTGGCTGGTGCCGCCGGGCTCAGGGGACGCGTTCTGCCTCGCCTGCCGCCACAACGGCACGATCCCGGACGTCTCGAACCCGGAATATCTCGCCAAGTGGCGCGAGATGGAGTTCGCCAAGCACCGGCTGTTCTACAGCCTGCTGCGCTGGAACCTGCCGCTCAAGACCCGCGCCGAGGATCCCGAGCACGGGCTGATCTTCCACTTCCTGGCCGACCCGCCCGAGAACCAGGGCCCGAAGGTGATGACCGGCCACGACAACGGCGTCATCACCATCGCCCTCGTCGAAGCCGACGATGCCGAGCGCGAGAAGCGCCGGCGCCAGATGGGCGAGCCCTACCGCACGCTCCTCGGCCACTTCCGCCACGAGGTCGGGCACCATTACTGGGACCTCCTGGTGCGCGATGCCGGCCGGCTGGAGGCCTGCCGGGCGGTGTTCGGCGATGATTCGCAGGATTACAACGCGGCGCTCCAGCGGCATTACGAGCAGGGCACGCCGGCGAACTGGCAGGAGAGCTACGTCTCGGCCTATGCCACCACCCATCCGTGGGAGGATTTCGCCGAGACCTGGGCGCATTACCTGCACATCGTCGACACGCTGGAGATGGCGAGCGCCTTCGGCATGCAGGTCCACCCGCTGCTCGATGCCGGCGGCGAGCTCGCCGCGCGGATCGACTTCGACCCCTACGAGGCGCAGAGCATCGAGCAGATCGTGGCGGCTTGGCTGCCCTTCGTCTTCGCCCTCAACAGCGTCAACCGGGCGATGGGCCAGGGCGACCTCTACCCCTTCGTGCTGGCACCGCCGGTGATCGCCAAGCTCGGCTTCATCCACAACCTCGTCCATGGAACGATCTGATGGGAACGGTCTGAGGCGCGCGCGCTGACGCAAGGGCGCTCCGACCCCCGCCCCGGCCGTAGCGTCCACGGCCGGGGCGGTCCATGATGGGGCAACGCGCCCGACGAACCGGGCCGGTCCGCCTGCCACCGGCAGGCCCAGGAGGGACGCCGAATGAAGCTCGCCAGCCTCAAGCACGGCCGCGACGGCCGCCTCGTCGTGGTCTCGCGCGACCTGACCCGCGCCACCGACGCCTTCATCGTGGTGCCGACCCTGCAGCAGGCCCTCGACGACTGGGAGCGGTTCGCCCCCGCGCTCGGTGCCCTGGCCGAGCAGCTCGAGCACGGCTCGGTGCCCTCGTTCCGCTTCCACGAGCACGATTGCGCCGCCCCCCTGCCGCGGGCCTATGCCCGCCGGCATGCCGCCGCCTGGCCGGGCTATCCGGCGCTCCTGCGCCAGGCCGCGGGCGCCGAGGCGCCGGCCGGCGAGGCGGGGGCCCTGGCGCCCGCCGCCTCCGACGGGTTCCTCGGCCCCCGCGCCCCCCTGAGCCTCGACGATCCGGCCGCCTCCCTCGACCTCTCGGCCGGAATCGCGGTGATCACTGGCGACCTTCCCCGCGGCGCTGACGCCGCGGCGGCCGCGGAGGCGGTCCGGCTGGTGACGCTGGTGGCGGAGGTGATCCGCCACGACCGCCTGCGCCCGGACGGGCTCGACCTCGACGGGGCGGAGGCGCCGGCTTTGGCCGCCAGCCTCGCGCCGGTGGTGGTGACCCCCGACGAACTCGGGGATGCCTGGCGGGACGGCAGCCTGCACCGGCCGCTGCTGGTCAGCCGCAACGGCAAGGCCCTCGGCTGCCCCGAGGCCGGGGCCGATCTAGGGCGCGGCCTCGTCGCCCTGGTGGCGGAGGCGGCGCGGCACCGGCCGCTCGGCGCCGGCACCCTCGTCAGCGCCGGTCCGGTCTCGAACCGCGGCATCGATGGCGGCCCCGGCCGCGCCGTCGCCGAGGGCGGGGCCGGCTATGCCTGCCTCGCCGAGGCCCGCGCCGCCGAGGCCCTGACCGGTGGCTGGGTCCGCACGCCCTACCTCGCGGCCGGCGACCGCCTGCGGATCGAGATGAAGGATGCCGGCGGGCACTCGATCTTCGGGGCGATCGAGCACGACGTCGCCTGACGTAAGGCACGACCGGCGCGGCGCCAGACGGCTGCGCCGGTCACGTGATGCAACCGGTAAGTGAAGGGCGCCGCGTGTGCGTGTACTGGCGCGAATACGTTAGGAGTTTTTTCGCGATCGTCGCGCAGAACCGGGCGGTGTTGGCTGCTTGTGCCCTGGAAAACAACTTTCAATAGAAGTTGATCCAGGCACAACCTGGATGATGTTCCGCCCCGACGATGCGTCCGTGCCCGGATCCCGGCCCGCGACTCGCCCGCTTTCGGCGCTGCCGGAGCGGCGCGGTCGGCGTGCTGTTCGGCGTGCTGCTGCCGATCCTGGCGATGGGGGCGGTCGGCGTCGCCGAGCTTGCCGAAGTGATGCAGGCGAAGGCGAGGCTCCAGCGCAACGTCGACGCGGCGGCGATCCAGGGTGCGGGCGAGTTCGGCGTCGACCGGTCGGCCGCCACGACGGAGCGCACGCGCCTCTACGCCGACGCGATGGCCGAGCCCCTGCGCCTGCGCTGGACAATCGCCTCGACCGCGACGGTCGAGGCCACGTCGCGCACCGTGACGGTGCGCCAGAGCGCCAACCGCGCCTCGTTCTTCGGCAACCTGCTGCCGCCGGGCGGCTGGACCATCGCCGCCACCGCGACGGCGATCCGCACCGCGCGAAAACCCCTCTGCGTGCTCGGCACGCGCGGGGGCGGTCCGCTCGATGCCGGGCAGGACAGCATCGCGCTCCAGACCAGCTCCGCGATCACCGCGAGCGACTGCCTTGTCCAGAGCAATGCCAATCTGACCGCCGGCCCGGGCACCGCGCTGTCGGCCGGCGAGACGCGCGCCGTCGGCAGCGCCGCCGGGCCGATCCGGCCGGCCCCGGTGACCGACGCGCCGCCGATGACCGATCCGTTCGCGGCGATGCGGCTCGACGCGCCGTCGCTCCTGTGCGACTCGCTCTCGCTCAGCCTCGGCTCCGGCACGTTCCGCCTCGAGCCCGGCGTGCATTGCGGCGCCATCGCGCTGCTGGGCAACGCCAACATCGTGCTGGCGCCGGGCGACCATTACTTCGTCGGCCCGGGCCTCAGCGTCGGCGGCAACGCCACGATCACCGGCAGCGACGTCGTGGTCATCCTCAAGGGGCTGCTGACGGCGCAGGTCACTGGCAGCGCCGTGCTGCAGCTCGAAGGCCGCAAGAGCGGGCCCTATGCCGGCTTCGTGCTGATCACCGACCGCAGCTATCTCGGCGACGTCGAGATCTCGACCAGCAACGCCCGCAAGCTCGTCGGCACGGTCTACCTGCCGAATGCGAGCCTCACGGTGAGCGGCACCAACAACCGGATCGCCGACCAGTCGCCCTGGACGGTGGTGGTGGCGCGCACGATCCGCACCCTGGGGAGCGCCAACCTGGTGATCAATGCGGGCTACGCCGCCTCCAGCGTGCCGGTGCCGGCCGGGGTCGGCCCGCAGAAGGACCGGCCGGTCCGCCTGTCACAGTGAAGCTCCTCGCGGCGACAGCCGGTGCCGGTGCGGAACCTCCGGCGCGCGACCCGGATTTGTCCTTGAGGCCGCGACCCGCATGGAACACCGACGATGCCGGAGACCGAGATCCTCCCCGAACTCGTGCCCGAGGTGCCGGAGACGGTCGTCCGTCCGGCCATCCACCTCGACCACTGCGTGATCCACGTCTCGGACTGGGAGCGCTCCACCGCCTTTTACCGCGACGTCCTCGGCGCCGAAATCATCCCGGTCGGGCGCGGCTACGCCTACCGCTTCGGCGGCGTGCAGCTGAACTGCCATGGACCGGGCCAGATCGGCGAGCCGCGGGCCCAGGTCCCGGTGATGCCCGGCAACAGCGACCTCTGCTTCCGCTGGCACGGCCCGATCGAGGAGGCTATCGTCCATCTCGAAAGCCACGGCGTGCCGGTCGAGCTCGGGCCGGTGCCGCGCCACGGCGCGGTCGGCGAGGGAATCAGCGTCTATTTCCGGGATCCGGACGGGTCGCTGATGGAGTTCATCACCTACCCAGCCACCTGACGCCGTAGATCATCGCACAACCACAATGTGATCGTGCGATGATCTCTTCTTTGATTTTGCCGCATTTCCTGCGACGAGCCGGTATCCACTTCGTCGGAAAATGCTTTTACAGCCCCGAAACCAGATGCCCGCCATCGACCGGCAGCGTCGCCCCAGTCATCCAGCCGGAGGCGTCGCTGGCGAGCAGCAGGAAGGCGCCGTCGAGGTCCTCCGGGCGGCCGAGGCGGCGCATCGGTATGCGCTTGAGCATCGCCTGGCCGGACGGCGTCTCGAAGAAGTCGCGGTTGATGTCGGTGCCGATATAGCCCGGGGCCAGGGCGTTGACCCGGATGCCGTAGCGGGCCCATTCGAGGCCGAGCGCCTGGGTCATCTGCACCACGCCGGCCTTCGACACCGTGTAGGGACCGACGCCGCCGGAGACCCGGAGCCCCAGGATCGACGCGACGTTGACGATGACGCCGCCGCGGCCGGCATCGCGCCAGGCCCGGGCGGCGGTGGTCGACACCGCCCAGACCCCGCGCAGGTTGGTGTCGATCACCCGGTCGAAGGTCGCGATGTCGACGTCGATCGCCGCGCCGCCCTCGGCGATGCCGGCATTGTTGACCACCACGTCGGGCAGGGCGTGCAGGGCCGCGAAGGCGGCCGTCACCGAATCCGGGTCGGCGACGTCGAGGGCGACCGCCCGGGCCTCGGGCGCGCCGGCGGCTTCCAGGTCCCGCACCAGGGCGTCGAGCTTCTCCTTGCGCCGCGCCGCCACCGTGACGCTGGCGCCGCACCCGGCGCAGAGCCGGGCGAAATGGTCGCCGAGCCCGCTCGAGGCCCCGGTGACGAGGACGTGGCGGCCTCTCAAGCCGGCTGCGAGATCCATGGCGCTCCCCCGAATCGATTGGGTCGGGCATGCCTCGTTCATGGGCACGCCTCGGTCGTGTCGTGTCTCAGCCGGTCCGCGTCTGGGCGAGCTGCTGGTTGGTCATCTCGAGGCGGTGAGCGAGCTCGCGCATCACCGCGATGGCGATCTGCGGGAACTGGCTCAGGAGTTCGAGGAAGACCCGCCGGTCGATGCGGAGCGCCGTCGTCGGCACCACCGCGGTCACGGTGGCGGAGCGCGGCTGGTCGGCCAGGATGCCCATCTCGCCGACGAGGGCGTTGGCGCCGAGCAGCGCCAGGCGGATCGGCCCCTGCGGCCCGTCGAGCGTGACGGCCGCCTCGCCCTCGAGGATCAGGTAGGCCGCATCCGCCGCGTCGCCCCGGTCGAAGAAGCGCTGCCCGTCGGCGAAATGCACCCGCTCGCTGGTGAAGGCGAGCAGCTTCAGGCGGGCCGGATCCACCTCGCGGAACATCGGCACTTGGCGCAGCGACTGCACCTCGGTCTCAAGCGTCATGCCTTCACATCCTGCTCGACGCGCGCCGGTTCCGGCCCCGTCTCGTCCTCGGCGCGTGCGGAGACTGCCGCAGCCGGCGCCGCAACGCCAGCCCCCGCCGGCGCCTCCGCACCGGAAGCTTCGCTGTCGGTCCGGGAGGTTTCGTCCCCACTGGGGGAGGGCTGAACTGCTGCGGGCGTCTCGGGCCCGTGGATCTGCGTGCCTGCGGCCCGCAGCACCAGGGCGAACCGGTCGGCGACGCGGTCGTTCGGCAGCACTGCCACGAGGCTGTTCTCGCGCCCGTACCGCTCCAGCAGCAGGCCGAGCACCGTGCGGGCGCGGTTCTCGCCCATCGGCGACAGGGCGCCGTCGAGGACGAGCAGGTCCGGCCGGCGGATCAGTGCCCGCACCAGGCTCACCACCGCCCGCTGCGCGCTCGACAGGAAGCGCCCCTCCGGGCCGACCTGATGGTCGAGCCCGACCCGGGTGATGGCGGGGGCGAGCTGCATCTCCTGCACCAGGGCGGTGCCGGTCGCCGTCACGGTCTCGACGGCGTCGGCGACCGACTGGTTGATGCGGCCGAACAGCAGGTTGTCGCGCAACGGCGCGGCGGCGCAGACCTGATCGGGATCGTAGAAGTCGACGCCCCCCATCCCGGCCTCGTCGAGGGCGGCGCGCAGCTCCGCCCGCGCCGCGACCAGCCGCTCGCGAAACGCGTCGTCGATCAGGCCGAGGCGGTGGCGGGGCTCGATATAGGCGAGCGGCAGGGCGATGAGCCGGGTCGCGTCGGCCGAGCCGTAGCGGCCGAGCCCGATCCAGCGCCGCCGGATCCGGTTGAGCCTGCCGCCACCGTGGCGCTCGGCGGAGGCCTCGGTGGCGGTGCGGCGGGCGAGGATCGCCTCGAATTCCGGCAGCTCGTCGGCGGAGAGGAAGGAGAACTGCTCGAACAGCGGGTGCCCGCTCGGCAGGCCGCGGAAGATCTCCAGCATCGTGGCGGCGATCCGCTCGCCCATGGTGACGAGGTCGTCGGCGAGCCCGGTGCGGTCGAGGACGAGGCGCACCACCGCGTGCTCGGCGAGCGCCCGCCCGGTCAGCGCCGTGGTGGTCGGCACGCCGAAGAGCAGGTTCTCGGCCACCGTCGCCTGCCGGTTGTAGCGGGCAGGGTCGAACGGCTCGACGAGGTTCGCGTGCCCCTCCGCCGCCAGGCGCTCGCGGAAGGCAATCCGCGCCTCGATCAGCCGGGCGGCGAGGTCCGGATGGCGCTCGGGATCGACCTGCCCTAGGAGGCCGAAGCGGTAGACCTCCTCGCCCATGCCGATGCGGGTGAGCCAGTCGAGGATCAGGGCGTCGAGGGCGGCGGCGTCGGCGACGCCGGCCTGGGCGTAGTCGATCCAGTCGGCCGGGAATGGCTCGACCGGGTTGCCGGTGCGGCGGGCCTCGGCGAGCACCTTCGCGTCGGCGGCGGCGCCCTCGGGCGGCCGGCGGTTGAGGCCGTAGACGATGTTGTCGCGCAGCGAGCCCGGGAACAGGATCGGGTCGACCCCCGCATAGGCGATGCGCCGGGTCAGCGCCGCGCCGGACCATTCCGCGAGGTCGTGGCCCTCGAGGGTGATCCGCCCCGCGGTCGGCACCGTGCGCCGCGCCAGCACCCGCGCGAAGGTCGAGGCGGCGGGACCGCCGTCGCTGACGATGCCGACGAGCGCCGGAAGGGCTAACGAGAGGGAGACGTTGGCGAGCACCGGCCCGTGCGGCTCCTGGACGCCGACGCCCTCGGCGGCGAGCCGCCCGCACAGCGAGTCGTCGCGGCCCGGTGCGTCGAGCCCGAGCAGCCGCTCGGGCAGGAATTGCTGCAGCACCTGCTCGTACTTCACCTGCACGTCGAGGCGCTGCTGGTCCCAGTCGATCAGCTCCTTCAGCGGCGGCGGAAGGTCACGATAGGCGGCGATCACCGCGACGAGCTGGCCGATGCTGAGCTGCCCTTTGAGCGCGAAGTAGCCGCCGATGCAGTAGAACAGGAACGGCGTCATCTGCGCGAGCAGGTTGTTCAGGAACTTGACCATGAACTTGCGCCGGTAGATGCGCAGGCGCAGGTCGAACAGCCCGCCGAGGCGATGGCCGATCTCGGCCCGCTCCCAGGCCTCGGCCCCGTTGGAATGGACCGCCGCGATGCCGTCCACCACCTCGCCGACCCGGCCGGCGAGGCGGCGCGAGGCGAGCTGGCGCTGGCGCCCGAGGCGCAGCAATTCGCGCCGCAGGCGCGGGATCACCACGAACTGCACCCCGACGACGCCGGCGGCCAGCAGCCCGAGCCAGACGTTCTGGAGCAGGATGAACGCCATCGCGGTGGCGGCCTGGGTGCCGAGGAAGGCCGGCAGGATGTAGGCGTCACCGATGAAGCCGCCGATCGGCTCGACCTCGTCGCGGATGATCGTCGCGACCTCGGAGGCCTTGGTGTGGCGCAGCGCGTCGGGCGAGAAGCGCATGATCAGCGAGAACAGCTGGAACCGCAGGCGCCGCAGCATGCGCTCGCCGAGCGCCCCCTTGGCCACGTTGATCCAGTACTTGAAGGCGCCGTTGATCAGCACCAGCAGCAGGAACATCGACGAGAGCCCGAACAGCAGCTCGAACCGGTCGACGTCGAAGCCGGAGAACAGCGCGATGTCGTGGCCGAACCAGTCCGGCATCTGCAGGCGCAGGACCAGGAACTTGGCGGTCTCGTTGCCCTTCTCGAAGGCGTGGCCCTGGATCGCCTCGTTGACGATGCGCCGCGGCAGGTCGAGGGAGGCGAAGTAGAGCGGCAGCGACGACAGCACGACGGCGCAGATCAGGATCTGGTCGCGCTTCGAGTGGCGCCAGATGTAGCGGAACAGGCTGCGGTCGAGGCCGCCCGCGGCGTCGCCGGCCTCAGGATCGTTGCCGGACCGGGCGGCGATCGACGCCGCCTGGTCTTGCGCTTGGTCTTGCGCCCGATCTGGTGCCTGGTCCCGCCCGGCGGCGCGGTCCCCGCGCCCGGCGGACGGGGCTCCGCCCGCCGCCGGAGCGATGCCGCCGCCCGTCCGCTCCGCCGCTTCCGCCCCGCCGCTCATGCCGGTCCGCCGTTCCGGATCCCGCCCGGATCCTGTCTGCCTGTGTAGAGGGCCGGAGCGGGACTGGAAACTGTGGCTGCGCCCGTGCGCGCCGGCCGGATCCGGATCAATCCCGCCGGGTGTACTCCTTGCGGGTGGTCAGGCCGCCGATCGGCTCGTCGCCGAACTGGCGGTTGGGCTGGGGCGAGTCGCCCGGCTCCTCGGTCGTGGTCGGGTGCGGGCTGCCCTCCTCGGCCGGCATCGGCGGCGGGGCGGCGCGGTTGGGCGCAGGCGCGGTCTCGGGATGGGCGGCGGCCTCGGGGCTCACCATGGTCTTGTTGGTCATCGGCTGCTCCGGGAGCGTGCGATGCGGCGGGCGGCCGCAGGCCGCTCCACCGCGGAGTCCGGGGCGAACGCCGGCCCACCCTCCCGGTTCCGCCCCGCGGCGGCGCCTGCCGGCAGGTTTCCCCGGGGAGGCGCGGTGTTAGCGCAAGTCACCGGCGACATCCGGGGGCGGGCGGCGCCACGGAGGGCTTGCCTGTACTGCCCCGAATCGGGACCATCTCTCCGCCGGCCCGCATGCGTGGCAGGAACCATCATTTCCGCTGAAGGTTGTCCGGACTGAGAACACGGCCAAGGAGGCAAACATGGCAACCGGAAACTCCACCTCGAAGCGCGGCTTCGCATCCATGGATTTGGAGCGGCAGCGCGAGATCGCCAGCAAGGGCGGCCGCTCGGTGCCGGCCGAGAAGCGGTCCTTCTCGCAGGATCGCGAACTGGCCTCGTCGGCCGGCCGCAAGGGCGGTCAGGCCTCGGGCACGGGTCGCGCCACCGACGAGTGAGGCGTGCCGGCGCTGAGCCGGCGGAGGAACGCCCGGCCGGACCGGGCCGCAGGCGCAAGGCCTTGCGGATACGTTGAGACCCACACTCATGCGCCGGAGGGAGACCATCTCGCCTCCGGCGCATCAGCATGGGCCGTCACGGTAGCGTTCGGACACGACGAAGCACCCCGGGGCGCCACCGCGCCCGGGGTGCTTCGTCGTTCGCCGCGTCAGGCGGCGAGCGGCCGCGCCGTGACGACGAGGTTGCGCCGTGCCAGGTGGTGGCAGACCACGTCATCGACCGGCCGCACGGCCGTGACGCCGGCGAGCAGGCTGGCGAGCCGGTCGGCATCGGGTTCGACGTGGGTGCCGTCGCGATGGATCCGCTCCGGAGCCGGCGGCTGAGGCGAGGGCACCTCGTATTCGCGCAGATCGATCATGATGGGCGTCCGTTGGCGTCGAAGGGGCTCGTCAGAGCGTCGCGTGGGAGAGGCCGGCCGGCACGATGTCGCCGGCATCCGCCAGGCAGCGGCTCGGCAGCAGGCGGCGGGCCTCGTGGCCGGCGAGCCCGCTGATCGCGCCCTCGCAGCCCTCGGGCATCCGCCGCACGGCCTGGCCCGCGGGGGCCGGGTCGCGCTGCGCCACCGGGGCGCCGGCACGCTCGCGCACCGTCACGTGGGGGATCGCGGCGTCGCGCGCGACCAGCGTCGTGTTGCGGGTGGAATCGGCCTGGTAGACGACGTCGCCGGCGGCGTTGCGCAGGGTGACCTTGGCGGCGCCGAGCCCGGTGATCTCGACCGCCACCGGAACCTGCGCCTTCGCGGCCGGCCGGACCGGCGCGAGACGGTCGCCCTTGATCGCCGCCTGCTCGACGGCCGGGCGGGCGACCGCGCCGACGGAATGCTCGATCAGCGGCTGGCCGACCAGGGCGAGGAACGCGGCCGGGACCGTAATGCCGAGGAAGAAGTGCGGGCGGAGCATACGCGAGGCCCTCGCGGCGAAGCTTGAGAATGCTTCCTTAACGCGGATCCTCGCCAAGTAGTTCCCGCGGGGGTGCCGGCGCGGGACAGTTCATGGCGCGAATGCGAGGGACCCCGTCAACCTCCCGTTAACCGCGGGTAGAGCGGCAGGCTCGGCGATAAGGCGCGGCAATTCCGCCACAGGCAACGAAAAAGGATCAATGCGTCCGGCGCCGCGGAACCATTCCGTCGGGATTCCCGTTGATGTTGCAACCCGGCCACCTGGTCCTCCCCGCATTCCCCTTGTGCATTGGCCGGAAACTCTTCCAACGGGCCGGATCCTGATCCGGCCCGTTCTTTCGTATTGGGCCTCCGTTTTCAGGGACGGCCAAGTCTAGCAGCCAAGTCTAACGGCGAAGTCCGGCGGATGTTCGATCGTCGAGGCTCCGGGCCCTCGCAACGACGGGAAGTCGTGCGCGACCAGCCCTCTTCCCCCCGCGACGTCTCTTCCCCCCTGCGACGCCTGGGCGCATCGGCCTGCGTCACACCGGCGGGTGCATCCAGAACTGGGCGATCAGGGCCGCGCCGAGGAACGTGCCGGCATTGGCCATGAACGACACCACCACGATGCGCCAGCCGAGGCGCCGGAACGCGGGAAAGTCCTTGGCGAGCGACAGGCCCGCGAAGGCGAGGATCGGGGTGGCGAGCGCCAGGAAGTTGATCCGGCCGGTCGCCGCCGCGATCTCGGCCGAAAACGGCGTCCCCGGATAGGTGAGCGCCATGCCGATCAGCGAGACCCACACCACCGCCGGCAGCCGCCGCCCGGCGAGGCGATAGAGCCCCTCGCCCGCGACCACCGCGGCGACGATGATCGCGGTCCCGATCAGGACCTGCCCGTCCGGCCGCGCGCCGTAGGTCAGCCAGTTGCCGACGAGGCCGAACGACGCGGTGGCGAGCCAGATCAGGACCAGGGCCGGCAGGCCGAAGGCCGGGGCGGCGTGCGCCGTCACCGCCGTTGCCGGCTCGGGCGCGGTCTCCGTCCGGCTGCGGCCCCGGCCGAGGACCGGTTCCAGCACGCCGTAGGCCCAGACCGTGAAGGGCAGCGACAGGAACAGGGTGAAGTAGGTGCCGATGGTGGTGGTGATGAGATTGCTCGCCGCCGCGAAGGTGGCGACCTCCTTCGCCATCTCGGGCGTCTGCTGCGCCGCGATGGCGCCGGCCGCCGCCGCCATCATGCTGCCGGAGCCGACGCCGGCGCCCATGGCGAGCGCCAGCGGATTGAAGATCCCGAGACTGGCGATCAGCCCGGCCAGCACCGCGATGAACACCGCCCCGAACACCGTGCCGGTGAGGTACTCGGCGAGCACGCCGCGGCCTTCCGGCGAGTCCATGCCGTAGCGCTCGCCGATGATGGCGAGGCTCGGCTCGCGCCCGACCGAGAAGGTGGCGCCGATCGCCTCGCGCTTGAGCCCGAGCAGCAAAGCCACCGGCAGGCCGAACACCATCGTGCCGAAGAAGTGGCCGAATTCCTGGAAGGCGAGGGCCCAGCCGGCGCCCAGGATCTTCGGCAGCGAGCCGCCGACGAGGAGGCCGAGCTTGGCGACGAAGAGCAGCAGGGCCGGCTGCAGGATCGCACCCGCCGCGTGCTGGAGCGACACCGGCAGCCGCAGGGCGGGTGGCAGGCGCGGCGCGGCGAGACCGAGGCCGCCGCCCATCAGCAGCGCCCAGAGCAGGGGCAGGAGGATGATCTTGCCGTGGCCGAGCGGGATGGCGACGTTGCCGATCGCCTCGGCCAGGGTCACCACCGCGAGGGCGAGGCCGAACAGGATCAGGATGCCGGTGCGGCCGGCCTGCGGAGCGGGATGGGATACGGGCGCGACGGCGGGATTGCCGGTCGCCAGGGTGGCGCTCGTCATCGAAAAACGTCTCCGGTGCGGGGCGGTCCGGGAGGGGCCGCCTCCCGGACCGGAGGGGTGTCAGGCGCCGACGCCGGGGGCGTAGCCGAACGAGGCGGCGGGGGCGGCCGCCGTCTCGACCCAGACGCTCTTGACCTGGGTGTATTCGTGCAGGGCCTCGACGCCGCTGGAGCGCCCGTAGCCGCTGCGCCCCGAGCCGCCGAAGGGCGAGGCGACGTGGATGGTCTTGTAGGCGTTGATCCAGAAGGTGCCGGCCCGCACCGCCGCCGCGACCCGGTGGGCGCGGCCGACGTCGCGGGTCCAGACCGCGCCGGCGAGGCCGAACTCGGAATCGTTGGCGATCGCGACCGCCTCGCCCTCCGTGTCGAACGGGATCACCGTCACCACCGGCCCGAAGATCTCGGTCCGGGCGCACTCCATCGTATTGTCGGCCTGCGCCAGGATCGTCGGGCGCACGTAGTAGCCGCCCTCTTGGTCGCCACCCTCTTGCGCCGTGCCGTCGCTGCCGGCGGCGAGCTGCGCGCCCTGGTCGAGGCCGCCGCGGATCATCGCCAGCACGTGGCGGTACTGGGTGGCGTTGTTGATCGGCCCGATCTCGGTCTGCGGGTCGAGAGGATCGCCGACGCGGATGCGGTTCGCGCCCTCCGTCAGCATGGCGACGAAGCGGTCGTAGACCGGGCGCTCGACGAGGAGCCGCGAGCCGGCGACGCAGGACTGGCCGGCACCGGCGAAAATCGCCGCTTGCGCGCCGAGGCAGGCCCGTTCCAGGTCGGCATCGGCGAAGACGATGTTGGCCGACTTGCCGCCGAGTTCGAGCACGCAGGGCTTGAGATGACGGGCCGCCGCCTCCGCGATCTTCGCGCCGGTCGCCGGCGAGCCGACGAAGACCACCTTCGCCACCGCACGCTCCGCCAAGGCCGCCTGCCCGGTGGTGTGGCCGTAGCCGGCGAGCACGTTGACGACGCCCGGAGGCAGCCCGGCCCGCTCGGCGAGCGCCGCCACGGCGAGCGAGGTCAGGGGGGTGAGCTCCGAGGGCTTGAGCAGCACTGCGTTGCCGGCGGCGAGCGCCGGGGCGAGCTGCCAGCCGCAGGTGAAGACCGGGGCGTTCCAGGGCGTGATCTGCAGCACCACGCCGACCGGTTCGCGGCGGGTGTAGTTGAGGTGGCTGGTGGGGACCGGGATCACCTCGCCGTGCAGCTTGTCGGCCCAGCCGGCATAATACTCGAACATCTCGGCGACCTTGGTCGCCTCGACGCGGCAATCGCGGATCGGCTTGCCGGCATTCAGCGCCTCGAGGCGGGCGAGGGGCTCGATCTCGGCGCGGATCGCCCGCGCGATCTCTTGCATCACCCGGCCGCGGGCGGCGCCCGTCAGCGCGGCCCAGCGGGCCTGGCCGGCGCTCGCGGCCGTCGCGGCCTCGGCCACCACGGAGGCGCCCGCATCCGGGTACTCGGCGAGGGTGAGGCCGGTGGCGGGATCGACGAGGTGCACCGGCTCGCCGGTGCCGGGGACGAGGCGTCCGTCCACCCAGGATCCGATGATGGTCGTCTCGGGGAAGAACGGGCGCAGGAGGGCGGCGAGCGCCTGCTTGCGGGTCTCGGTCATGACAGGTCTCCCGATCAGTTCAGCTGGAGCTTGACGATGGCGTTGAAGTCGGCGTCGTCCGGGATCCCGGTGCTGTCGCGCCACAGCCGGGCGGCCTCGCCCGAGAGCGGCAGGTCGAGGCCGAGCGCGCCGATCAGCGCTTCCGCGAGGCGCACGTCCTTGCGCATCAGCTTCATGGTGAAGCCGGAATCGAAGGCGCCGTTGAGCACCCAGGTCGGGAAGTTCACCTGCGTCACGCCGCTGCGGCCCGAACCCGCATTGATCCCGGCGAGCAGGCGCTCGGGATCGACGCCGGCCTCACCTGCCATGCGCACTGCTTCCGCCGCGGTGATCAGGTGGGCGGCGCAGAGCAGGTTGTTGGCGAGCTTGGTGACGTGGCCGGCGCCGACATCGCCGACATGGACCCGCGTCGCGCTCATGGCCGCCAGCACCGGCTCGGCCCGGGCCACCGCCCGGTCGCTGCCGCCGATCACCATGGTCAGCGTCGCGGCATGCGCGCCCTTCGGCCCGCCGCTCACCGGCGCGTCGATCAGATCGATGCCGGCGGGCGTGAGCGCCGCCGCGATGCGCCGGGTGACGGCCGGGTCCGAGGTCGAGGTGTCGATGATCAGGAGGCCGGGCTGGGCCCCGTGGAGCGGCCCGTCGGGCCCGAGCAGCACCGCCTCCACCACCTCTGGGGTCGGCAGCGACAGCACCACCGCGCCGCAGGCCCGCCAGACCGCAGAGTTTCCGTCGGCGATCTCGATGCCGTCCGCGGCGCAAGTCCCGCGGGCGGCGGGCGCCGGGTCGTAGCCCACCACGTCGAAGCCCCGCCGCCGCAGCGAGAGGGCCATGCCCCGGCCCATATTGCCCAAGCCGATGACGCCGATCGTCCGCATGTCCGATTGTCTCCCGGAAGCGACGCCGGGATCCGAGCCGCGGCGCCTTCTGGGAACGGGAGACTGGGGCAGGCCGGCGTTGAGCGGAACGACATTGGCCGGTATTTTGCGTTGCCTTGCCGGCAACGCACCCAGCGGGCGGAGGAAAAATCGATGCACAGCCTGGACGAGCGCTGCCTGCGCTACCTGGCGGAAGCGGTCGGCTGCGGCTCGGTCCGCGCGGCGGCCGACAAGCTCGACGTCAACGCCTCGGCGGTGAGCCGCCAGATCGCCCAGATGGAGGGACAGCTCGCCACGCCCTTGATCGAGCGCCACCGCCGCGGCGTGCGGGCGACGCCGGCCGGCTCGCTCCTCCTCGACTATTACCGGCGCCAGACCTCCGACCGGGAGGACATCCTGGCCAAGCTCACCGAGCTGAAGGGCCTGCGCCGCGGCCATATCGACGTCGTGCTGGGGGAGGGCTTCATCGGCGACCTGATGTCGGGCCTGCTCCAGGGCTTCTGGGCCCGCCACCCCGACCTGACCATGACCCTCGACCTCGCGGCGACCAACGACGTGGTGCGCCGGGTCGTCGAGGACGAGGCGCATCTCGGCCTCGTCTACAACCCGCCGCCCGAGCCGCGCCTGCGCACCCATTTGGCGATGCCCCACCCGATCCGGGTGCTGGTGCGCCGGGACCACCCGCTCGCCGGCCATCCCGGCCCGGTCCGCCTCGCGGATCTGGCCGGCCACCGCCTCGGCACGATGCACCCGGCCTACGGCATCCGGCAGATCATCGCGGCGGCGGAGCGGGCGGAGGGCGCGCGGTTAGAGCCGGCGCTCACCACCGGATCGATCGGCGTGCTCAAGCAGTTCGTCGCCTCCGGCGCCGGCGTGACGCTGCTGCCGGCCTTCTGCGCCGCGCAGGAGGTGGCCGACGGCATCCTGGTCGCCCTGCCGCTGGCCGATCCGGGCCTCACCGCCGTCGAAGCCCGGATCGTCACCCGCCTCGGCCGCCAGCTCGCGCCGGCAGCGGCGAAGCTCCTGCAGCACCTCGCCCGCGGGATGGCGGGGGAGGGGAAGGGCGCGGCGGGCTCCTGACCGGTCAAGGCCCCGCCCCAAACGCCTCCCGGAATTCCGGCAGGGCCAGCCGGTGCAGGAGGTCGCGCAGGAGGTCGGCCTGCCCGGGCCCGAACGCGGCGTCGAAGCGGTCCTGGGCCGCCCGCCACAGCGGCGCCGCCTCGGCGAGCTTGGCGGCGCCGGAGGGCGTCACGGCAATGCGCCGCGCCCGGCGGTCCTGCGGGTCCGGCACCACGCTGACGTAGCCGTCGCGGGTCAGGGGCTTCAGGGTATGGGCGAGCCCCGAGAGGTCCATCACCATCGCGTCGGCCAACTCGCCCATGGTCGGGGTGCCGAGGCGGCGGATCGTGCCGAGCAGGCCGAACTGCGTCGTGCGCAGTCCGCTCGGCGCCAGGGCGTCGTCGTAGAGCTGCCCGACGCTGCGCGTCGCCCGGCGCAGGGCCGCGTTGCTGCAACGGGTCGGTGGAATCGTCACGCAATCCTCCGGGCCCGGTCGGCGCGGGGCCGCCCTCAGATATGCGTCCTTCGCCGCCCCGCCGCAATGCGGCCCCCGATGCGGGTCATGGCCCGCGCCGATGGTCGCGCAAGGGTGGAGACGAGGGACCCGCCTCCGCTATATGGGCGGCAGGGATGAGGCGGAGGCGCGCGAGACCGCGCGGCGCCGGTGCGGATGGGAGAGGAATGGCGGATCCCGGAGACGGCGCGGACCTCGTCGCGGAGAATGCGCGGTTGCGCGCCGCCCTGGCGGCGGCGGAGCAGGCGCGGGTCGAGGCCGAGGCGGCCACCGCGGCGGCCTTGAACGAGGCGGCTCTGGCACGGGCCGGACGGTCCCGGGACGGGAGCGGCGTCCTGATGGATCCGCGCCTGCACGCCGCCTTCGACATCGAGACCGTCGGGGCGATCGTCTTCGACATGGCCGGCCGGGTGCGGGAGGCCAACGACACCTTCCTGGCGATGAGCGGCTACAGCCGCGAGGATCTGGTGCAAGGCCGGCTCACCGGCGCCACTCTGGTGCCGCCGGAATGGCAGGCGACGTCCCGGCGCGTCATCGCCGACCTGCAGGCGCGGGGCCGCTCGGACTCGACCGAGCGGGAATACCTGCGCCAGGACGGCTCGCGGTTCTGGGGCCTGTGCGCGGCGACACGCCTCTCGGACGGCACCGGCTTCGAGTTCATCATCGACATCACCGGCCGGCGCGAGGCCGAAGAGGCCCTGCGGCGCAGCGAGGCGCGCTACCGCACCCTGTTCGAGGCGATCGATGCCGGCTTCTGCGTCATCGCCCTACGTTTCGGCGCGGGGGACAGGGCCGAGGATTACCGCTTCCTGGAGGTGAACCCGGCCTTCGCGCGCCAGACCGGCCTCGACGACGCGGCCGGGCGCTGGATGCGCGACCTCGCCCCGGATCACGAGCAGCACTGGTTCGACCTCTACGGCCGGGTGGCGCTGACCGGCGAGCCGGTGCGCTTCGTCCAGCCGGCGCAGGCGCTCGGCGAGCGCTGGTACGAGGTCTACGCCTTCCGGGTCGATCCGCCGGAGGCCCGCCACGTCGCGATCCTGTTCAACGACATCACCGCCCGGCGCCGGCTCGAGGACGCATTGCGCGGCCTCAACGAGACCCTGGAGCGCCAGGTCGCGGCCCGCACCGCCGAGCGCGACCGGATCTGGCAGGTGAGCCGCGACATGCTGGGCGTCGCCGATGCCGACGGCGTCTGGCTCAGCGTCAACCCGGCCTGGACGGCGATCCTCGGCTGGGAGCCCGGGGAAGTGGTGGGGCGCACCTCCGCCTGGCTCGAACACCCGGACGACCAGGACCGCACCCGGTCCGAGATCCGCCACCTCGGCACCGGCGAGCCGACCACCTCGTTCGAGAACCGGTTCCGCACCCGGGACGGGGGCTACCGCACCCTGTCCTGGCGGGCGGTGCCGTTCGAGGGCAACCTGTACTGCGTCGCCCGCGACGTCACCGAGCAGCGCGAGCGGGCGCAGCGCCTGCTCCAGGCCGAGGAGGCCCTGCGGCAGTCGCAGAAGATGGAGGCGGTGGGCCAGCTCACCGGCGGCGTGGCGCACGACTTCAACAACCTGCTCACCATCATCCGCTCGTCGGTGGATTTCCTGCGCCGGCCCGAGCTGCCGGAGGCGCGCAAACGCCGCTACCTCGACGCGGTCTCCGATACGGTCGACCGCGCCGCCAAGCTCACCGGCCAGCTCCTCGCCTTCGCCCGCCGCCAGGCCCTCGCGCCGGAGGTGTTCGACGTCGTCGCCCGGCTCCAGGGCGTCGCCGACATGCTCGACACGGTCACCGGCGCGCGCATCCGCGTGGTGACGGAAGGGCCCGACCGGCCGTGCTTCGTGCGCGCCGATCTGAGCCAGTTCGAGACCGCGCTGATCAACATGGCGGTCAATGCCCGCGACGCCATGGAGGGGGAGGGCACCCTGACCCTCGCCGTCGCCTGCGGGGCGGAGAAGCCCGAGATCCGCGGCCACGCCGCCGCCAAGGGCCCCTTCGCGGCGATCGCGCTCACCGATACCGGCACCGGCATGATTCCGGCGGTGATCGAGAAGATCTTCGAGCCGTTCTTCACCACCAAGGAGGTCGGCAAGGGGACGGGCCTCGGCCTGAGCCAGGTGTTCGGCTTCGCCAAGCAGTCCGGCGGCGACGTCGACGTGACGAGCCGCTTGGGCGCGGGCTCCACCTTCATCCTCTACCTGCCCGAGGTGGCGGCCCCCACCGAGGCCGACCGGCCGGCGCCGGTGGACGAGGGCCTGGCGCCGGCCCGGGCCGGCCAGCGGGTGCTCCTCGTCGAGGACAATGTCGGGGTCGGCCGTTTCGCCGCGCAGATCCTCAACGACCTCGGCTACGTCGCCACCTGGGTCACCAGCGCCGAGGCCGCCCTCGACGTGCTGGCGCAGGACGCCGCCTACGACGCGGTGTTCTCCGACGTGGTGATGCCCGGCATGGGCGGCATCGAGCTCGGCAAGACCTTGCGCCGGCGCCATCCCGGCCTGCCGGTGATCCTCACCTCCGGCTACAGCCACGTGCTGGCGCAGGAGGGGTCGCACGGTTTCCCGCTGCTGAACAAGCCGTACTCGGCCGAGCAGCTCTCGCGCATGCTGGCGGGCGCGATCGGGCCGCGGCGGCGCGACGCGGCGGCGGCGACTCAGGAGAGGCGCCCGGCGAAGCTCTTCCGATAGGCCGCCGGGCTGGTGCCGAGGCGGCTGCGGAAATGGTGGCGCAGGCCGGACGGGCTGCGGAAGCCGCTCGCCTCGGCGATCTCGGCGAGGGATACAGGCTCCGGCCGCTCCAGCATCTCCCGGGCGAGGCGCAGCCGCTCGGCGATGATCCACTCCCCCGGCGGCAGGCCGGTCGCGGCGATGAACCGGCGCTGGAAGGTGCGCAGACTCATGCCCGCGAGGCGGGCCATGGCGGCGAGCGGCCGGTCCTCGTGCAGGCCGGCCCGCATCGCCTCGATCGCCGGCCCGAGCCGCGCCGCCTCGTGCGCGCGCGCAGGACCGGCGCCTCGATGAACTGGGCCTAGCCGCCCTCCCGGTGCGGCGGCACGACGAGGTGGCGCGCCACCCTGTTGGCGAGGTCTGGCCCGAAATCGCCGCGCACGACGTGGGGGCACAGGTCGATGCCGGCGGCTGCGCGGCCCCGGAATGACGACGAAGGATTTCAGGCCCGTCGGATTTTGTGTTGATGCTATCGGTCCGGAACGGGCCGGACACCTCTCGCATCCGGCCCGTCCCCCGCCTCACCCCGCCACGAAGGCCCGCAGCACCGCCTCCCCCGCCTCGCGGGTGGTCGCCGTGCCCTTGAGGTCGCGGGTGCGGGACGCCGGCTCGCGGAGCGCCGTCTCGATCGCCGCCACGATGGCGGTCGCCGCCTCGACCTCCCCGAGATGCTCCAGCATCATCGCGGCGGTCCAGATCTGGCCGACTGGATTGGCGATGCCCTGGCCCGCGATGTCCGGCGCCGAGCCGTGGACCGGCTCGAACAGCGACGGGAAGCGACCCTCCGGGTTGATGTTGGCCGAGGGCGCGATGCCGATCGTGCCGGTGCAGGCCGGCCCGAGATCCGACAGGATGTCGCCGAACAGGTTCGAGCCCACCACCACGTCGAACCGGTCGGGGTTCAGCACGAAGTGCGCCGTCAGGATGTCGATGTGGTACTTGTCGCGCCGGACCTCCGGATAGCGCTCGCCCATCGCCTCGACGCGCTGGTCCCAGTACGGCATCGTGATGGCGATGCCGTTCGACTTGGTGGCCGAGGTCAGGTGCTTCTTCGGCCGGGACTGGGCGAGGTCGAAGGCGAATTTGAGGATCCGGTCGACGCCGTGGCGGCTCATCACCGTTTCCTGGATCACGATCTCCCGCTCGGTGCCCGGATACATCGTGCCGCCGACGGAGGAATACTCGCCCTCGGTGTTCTCGCGCACGACGTAGAAGTCGATGTCGCCGGGTTCGCGGCCGGCGAGCGGGCAGGGTACGCCCGGCATCAGCCGGACCGGGCGCAGGTTGACGTACTGGTCGAACTCGCGCCGGAACTGCAGCAGCGAGCCCCAGAGCGAGACGTGGTCCGGCACGGTGGCCGGCCAGCCGACGGCGCCGAAGAAGATCGCGTCGGTCGGGGTGAGCAGGTCCTTCCAGTTCGCCGGCAGCATCGTGCCGTGCTCGGCGTAGTAATCGCAGGAGCCGAAGGCGTGGTGCTGCAGGTCGAGGCGGAAGCCGAATTTCTCCGCGGCGGCCTCGAGGACGCGGACGCCCTCCGGCACCACCTCCTTGCCGATGCCGTCGCCGGGGATCACCGCGATGCGGTAGTGGCGGTTCTTGCCGGTCATGTCCGAGAGCCTTCTCACGCCAAAGCGGCGCGCACGTCGGCGACGTCGAGGACGTCGTTCAGCGTCTGCTCGAAGCGGGCGAGCAGGGTGTCGATGTCCGCATCCGTGCAGCAGAGCGGCGGCGCGAAGCCGACGATGTCGTCGGCGAAGGCGCGGAAGATCACGCCGTTCTTGTAGCCGAACCGGGCGAGGTGGCCCGAGATGCCGAGATCCGGCGACGGCTTCGAGCGCTTCGCCTTGTCCGTGACGAGCTCGATGCCGGCCAGCAGGCCCCGCACCCGCACGTCGCCGACGAGGGGATGGTCGGCCAGCCGCTGCAGGCCCGCGGTGAAGCGGGCGCCGGCGCGGCGGCCGTTCTCCAGGAGGCCGCCCTCGGTGTAGAGCCGTAAGCACTCGAGGCCGACCGCGGCGCTGACCGGATGGGCCGAGTAGGTGAAGCCGTGGCCGATCGGCTTGCCCGCCGGGGCATGATCCGCGATGGCGCGGTAGATCCGGTCCGACATCAGTACCGCGCCCATCGGGCTGTAGCCCGAGGTGAGGCCCTTGGCGGTGGTCATCAGGTCCGGCACCACGCCGTCATGCTCGCAGCCGAAGAGCGGGCCGGTGCGGCCGAAGCCGGTAATGACCTCGTCGGCGACGAACAGGATGTCGAGCTCGCGCGCCGCATCGCGCATCGCCTTCAGCCAGCCGTCCGGCGGCACGATCACGCCGCCCGAGCCCTGGATCGGTTCGGCGAAGAAGGCCGCGACGTTGTCCGCGCCCAGTTCCTCGACCTTGGCCTTCAGCGCCGCCACCGAGGCGGCGATCACCGCTTCGTCCGAGTCGCCGGCCGGGTTGCGGTAGGGATAGGGCGAGGGGATGTGGTGCTGGAGCTGCGTCGGCGCGTCGAAGCCGTCATGGAAGGCGGGGATCGCGGTGAGCCCGGCGCCGACGGTCGAGGAGCCGTGATAGCCCCGCTCCAGGGCGATCATGTGCTTCTTCGTCGGCCGGCCGGTGACATTGTAGTAGTAGCGGATGAACCGCACCGCCGAATCGACCGCGTCCGAGCCGCCCAGCGTGAAGTAGACGTGGTTGAGGTCGCCGGGCGCCAGCTCGGCGAGGCGGGCGGCGAGCCGGATCGCCGGCTCGCTCGAGAAGTGGAAGTAGCCGGTGGCGTAGGGCAGCCGCCGCATCTGCTCGGCGGCCGCCTCGACGATCGAGTCGTGGCCGTACCCGACATTGACGCACCACAGGCCCGAGAATCCGTCGAGCAGGGTGTGGCCCTCGGCATCGGTGAGATAGGCGCCTTGCGCCGATTGCAGCACCGTGGCGCCGCGCGCCTCGTGACCCTTCCACGAGATCACCGGGTGGATAAGGTGGTCGCGGTCGAGCTCGATCAAGGAATTGGGGCGCATGGGGCAGGCTCCGGGCGGCGAGGCCCCGACCATGCGCGGAGGCCGGCGGGATATTTTGCCGATCTGGCCCCGCCGCACCGCGCGGGGTGCGGGTTTGGCGGGGCGAGGCGGCAGAAATGACGGGCGGGTCGGGATCTCGTCCGCTCCGGGCAGGCGGCGCGGACGGCGTTGCGCGGTCTGACCGATCTCCCTCCTCGACGCGCCGGCCCGCGCTCCTCATATTGTCGTGACGGTGAACGAGTCGCCCTCCGACCGATGAGAGATTTGCCCCGATGACCGGCTCCGCTGGTCCGACGACCACCGATCTGCAGGAGCAGCTGGCGCGCATCGAGCGGATGAACGCCGAGACCCGCAAATTCGTCGAGGAGGGGCTGAAGCTGTCCGCCGAGGCCCGCAAGCTGGCACGCGATGCGACGATCGCCCCGTATACCGCCATCTTCGCGGCCTTCACGGCCGGCGCCGCCGTGGTGGGAGCTGTCGTGACGCTCGTGAAGATCCTTGGGCCGTGATCCTCCTCACCTGACCGCGGGCCGATTGCTCTCCAAGTCGGAGCGCCGGCCGGATCGGCGTGGCCGGAATTGTCACCTGGCAACTCGTCCCGAACCTTACCTCCAGAGCGATGACGGTTTCCTGCCGCGCCGGGCGTCTCCCGCCGCAGGTTCTGCCGCTGCAGCCTCGGGTTCGGCCGGAGCGCGCTTGCCCGTCCGGGCTATGATTCGTCGAAGCCGCCCGAGAGCCCCGATGACCGACGCCGCCGCCCTCCTCTCCGACCTCGTCGCGTTCCCCTCCGTCTGCCGCACGCCGAACGGCGCGATCGTCGAGTGGGTGCGCACGTACCTCGCCCGCCACGGCGTCGAGGCTCGCGTCCTGCCGGGGCCGGAGGGCGACCGCGCCAACCTGTTCGCCACGATCGGACCGCGCGACGTGCCGGGCATCGTCCTGTCGGGCCATCTCGACGTGGTGCCGGCCGGCGAGGGCTGGAGCGGAGACCCCTTCGCCCTGCGGGCGATCGGGGACCGCCTGGTCGGGCGCGGCGCCGTGGACATGAAGGGCTTCGTCGCCTGCCTGCTGGCGCTGGTGCCCGAGATGGTGCGGGCAAGGCTCGCCCGCCCGGTCCACCTCGCCCTGTCCTACGACGAGGAGGTCGGCTGCGTCGGCGTCCGCCACATGATCGCGCGGCTGCCGGAACTCTGCGCGCCGCCCGAGGCCTGCATCGTCGGCGAGCCTTCCGAGATGCGCCCGGTCCTGCGCCACAAGGGCAAGGTGGCGGGGCGCCTCACCGTGCGCGGCCGGGCCGGCCATTCCTCGCGGCCGGACCTCGCCGACAACGCGGTGCATCTCGCCGCCGACATCGTCGGGCTGGTGCGCAGCCTGCACGAGGGTTTTGCCCGGCAGGGGCCGTTCCACCCGCTGTTCGAACCGGCCGCCTCGACGCTCCAGGTCGGAATCATCGCCGGCGGCACCGGGGTCAACGTCGTGCCCGACACCTGCCGGGTCGAGTGGGAGGCCCGCGCGGTGCCGGGCACCGACCCGATGACGATCCACGACGCGCTCCAGGCCGGTGTCAATGATCTCGTGGCACCGCTCCGCGCGGCCGGGCGCGCGGTCGCGGTCGAGAGCGAGGTGCTGTCGCTCTACCCCGCCCTCGACCTGCCCGACGACGCGCCCTTGCGCGGGCTTGCCGAGGAATGGTCCGGCCGGGAGGCCCTGGGGGCGGTGAGCTACGGCACCGAGGCCGGGCTGTTCCAGGCCGCCGGCATCCCGTCGATCATCTGCGGGCCCGGCCGCATCGCCGAGGCGCACCGGCCCGACGAGTCGATCGGGCGCGCCGATCTGGAGGAATGCTGCGCGATGCTGCGCCGCGTCATCGCACATCAAAGTCAAAAATAGTCGAACCGGACCAGTTTGCGGGCGTTGTCGGGTCCAGGATCTAGCGAATTCGGGATCCGACAGGAGAGCAGCATGCGTTCGATTCTCGCAGGACTCGCCGCCGGGCTTCTCGTCGCCGGCGCGGCGTCGGCCCAGACCGCCGCCCCCTCCACGGCCCCCGGCACCATGCAGACGGGACCTGCCACCACCGGCACCGTGGCACCGATGCAGAACAACACCGGCGGCGGCGCCGGCGGCGTGATTGCGCCCGGGCCGACCGGCGCTTCGACCATCACCAACAACTCGGCCGCCGGCGGCAATGCCGGCCAGCCCGAGCGGGCGGTGCCGCAGGGCAGCGGCAACAGCGGCGGCGGCAAGTAAGGCAAGCGAAGGCAAGCGGCCGGGGTGGGGATGGAGCGTGCCGCGCGCCGTTCCCGCCTTGGCAACCGGCCGCGGCCTCGACAGTTTGAAGGCAACGATCCCCGGAGCGATCCGGGCCGGCCCCTTCATGCTGCCGAGGTCGCCCCATGGCCAGGACCGTGAGCAAATCCACCAACAAGAAATCCACTGTCGCGACGACCAAGTCGACGTCGGCCGGAAAACCCGCGAAGAAGCCCGGGCGGATGACGGCCGCACGCTCCGCCGGGGAGATCGCCGCCGAGGGGCACGCGATGTCCCTCGTGTTCCTGGCAGTCCTCGCCGACGAGCTCGCCGAGAAGATCCGGTCCGGGACCCTGGCGCCCACGCTTCCGGACCTGACGCTCGACGTCGTCACTCTGGACGGCGCGCCCGAGGCCCTATTCGATCTCCTAGAGGCGGAGGGCGGCAAGACGCGGCGCAACGAGGAGCGCTGCACCGCCCTGCTGATGCTGATCGGTGGCGCTCTCGGCGAACTCCGGATGGCGGTCGAGGCCGAACGGGGCGGCCAGGCCGCGCTGACCCTCATGGGGCTGCTCGAACGCCTCGTCGAGGCGGCCGAGGAGAGCGTGCTGCCCCCCGACCTGCTCCTGGGGCTCGCCCAGCAATTCCACGCGGCGCGGCTGCCGCTGCCGGACGAGGTGCGCGACCTGATCGTCGCGGCGGCGCGCGCGCCGATCGAGGGCGTGCCGGTCCCGACCCCGGAGACGATCGCCGACGATTTCGCGCAACTGGCCGAGGCCATGGATCATGACCCGTTCCTGATCCACGAGCAGCTCGGCGAGCAGTTCGCGCTCTTCCCCGACGACATCCGCCGGACGGCGATCGGCGCCCTGATCGATTCGGACGTGCCGGCGATGGGCGAGGCCGCCCTCGGCTGGCTCCTCGATTCGAACCCGGACGTCGCCCGGGCGGTGGCCGAGCGTCTGGCCGCCGCGGCGGGACGCGGCCGCGTCTCGGCGGCGAGCGCCGACCGGCTGGTGCGGATGCGGCCCTGGCTGCCGGAACCGGTGCAGGAGCCGGTCGCGGCGGCGATCGCGGCCTGCCGCGAGCGGGGGGCGGGCCCGCGGCCCGCCGAGGCCGCCGGGCCGGCGCGCTCGGTCCGGTTCATCGCCACCGGCGTGGATGGCGGCGGAGCGCAGAGCGTCTTCGCCCTCGTCGACGGCGCCGAGGGGCACGTCTTCGCGGCCCTGCTGATGAAGCACGGCCACGGCCTGCGCGAGACCGTGCTGCAGGACGATGTCGGCCCCGAGGGCTCCGCCCAGTTCCTCGACGGGGTCGCGCGGAACATCGACTGCTTCGACACCTCGCCCGGCTTCGTCCGCGACCTGATCGCCCACGGCCTCGCCAGCGGCCTGGCGGCGGGCGAGCCGCCGCCCTTCGACCTTCTCCGCTTCCTCGACCTCGTCGGCCTGCCGCCGATCGCGCCGGCGCGCCTGGAGCCGCAGGCGATCGTGGCGCAGCTCCTCGACGGGCTGCCGGAGGAGCGCCGCTCGGACGGCGCCACGAAGGCGGCGCTTGCCGCGTCGGGCACCTGGGCGAAGGCCTACCATTTCCCGGAGAGCTGGTTCGAGCCGGACACGCTCAAGGTCACGGTCACCACCCTCACCGCCGGCCGCAAGCGTCAGGGCGCGGTGCTGTCGCAGATCGTGGAGCCGCAGCGGGCCTATTTCGGCGAGCTGCTCGCCTGGATCGCCAAGGCCGCGCAGGGTGGGGCGGAGATTGGCGGGGCCTTGGCGATCCAGG